>VGPG01000108.1 GCA_016875555.1 Chloroflexota bacterium
GCTGACCGGTATGTTTGCCGAGGCAGGTGAAGCTGGCGCATATTCTTCTGTACCTGGATCTGCCGCATTGTTTGCCGAGCCCGGCGATGCAGTGGCGGCGATGGCGATTGTACGCCCAGCACACCAGCGGTTGATACAACATGCGGCACAGACGCGCATCAATCCGGCGGTCAAAAAGGCGCATCAGGGTGATTTGGCGGTGTGGATCTCCGCAGGCAATTGGACAGTTTAAAAGGAGAAATGAAATGACAACCCCAGAGAAACTTATGCTCCCCATGTTAACGCTTGACACGTTGATTATGCCCCGGCAGGCATCGGCTAGTATGTGCCGCGAGACGCAGGCCATCACAGCACGCGGATCCTACACCAATGCCCATGGGGTTGTGGTTGATATTGGGGCGGCGCGCGATGCGGCGACACGCGGCCGAGTGGCATACCGCCCGGGTACGACGACGCCCACGGGTTCACCTCGGCACACACAGGTGCATACGTTTGTGTATAACCAGACGACACTGGCGGTAGCCGAGGCGCGGATTGCCCAAGGGTATCGCGTGGCCATCTTGAATCTGGCAAGTGCAACCTCGCCGGGCGGTGGCTGGTTGAACGGGTCAATGGCGCAAGAAGAGTCGTTAGCGCGATCGTCAACACTGGTGCATTCGTTGCGCGATGATGAGTTCTACTTTGACTCGTCACATCATCGTAATCCGTTTTATAACGATACGGTGCTTGTTTCGCCGGCTGTGCCGTTTTTTCGCCATCATGATGGCCAATTCATCGACACGCCGTGGCATGCCGATGTGATTACGAGTGCGGCGGTACATGCCATGGCGGTACGGCGCTACATGTCTGAGCGCCAGCCCGAGATTGCATTGCACATGCAATACCGCACCCAAAAAGTCTTTCAGGTGGCGACGACACTCAATGCCGATATCCTGATTTTGGGGGCATGGGGCTGTGGTGCATTTGGCAATAATCCCAATGATATGGCACAAATCATGCGCGACATGATGGATGTGGTTGACATGCGCCGGTTTGTGGCGATTGATTTTGCGGTGGCCGATATGTATGATCCGCCATTGAATTATCAGGCGTTTGCACGACGTTTTGATGGGATGGTGTTTGGCGGATAGGGGGTATCGCCATCACTCCCTATCACGTCATACGGCAGTATAATGGCATCGTACCGTGTTATGAGGTTATGCCATGTCAGACAACGAAGTTCGATTTCAACTGGTCGAAGCAACGTTCCAAAATTACGATAGTACGAAATCGCGATACCCACTCTTATTGCAGAGCGAGCTTGAGCGGATTATCGACGTAGTCAAAACGGTAGATACAAGCCACGTCTACGTGGACCTTGAACCGGCCATGAAACACATCCGTCAAATTGTTGTTCCAAGTGTGCCCACCGATGATGAAAACATCTCTGCGGAGTATGAGCCGGTTGCGCATGACAGCATGTTGGCCCGTATGGGAGCAGTAATGCTCCTGTGTTCGCTCATCGAAAACAGAATCCGTGCCATGTACCGCCAACGTATGGCGCTCGTACATGGCACGCGCACATTGACCGCAACCGAAGAGGCTGAAATCTACGAGCACATCCAGAATGATCCGACACAAAAGTACAAGCTCAAGCGTGATGTGACTGATGCAGCACGCATTTGTCGGTTTTTGCTGTGGAGTCATGATGTTGATATTCACACCTTCCATCTGCTCGAACAATTTACCAGGGTGCGCAATGCGCTCGTGCATGATGCCATGTTTCGTTCAGAACATTTTAGTGATACCGTGTTGGGATTCCTTCGTCGACTGTATACCCACATGCAAAACATGCGGGTAAAAATGACAAAACGACTCGAAAGTGAACGGGAGTTGTATGCAAATGACGCTATGCGGGCACAACGCATTGCGCGACAGCTCGAGGGCATAACAGTCGGTACATACATTTCACGCCTCGAATTGTATCAACGTCTTGCTGGCAGTATGCGTTTCGATATGCCCATGATTAATCGGCGCTTCTGTTACGTGGTTGCGCCCATACACGCCACGGGGGAGAGGGTTGAGGTGATGCGTGAGCATTCCGTCAAACTACTCGATAATTGGCAGGGATTTGTACGGGAACACGCAGCGCCTATTCCACTTTTTCAAAATGTACCGAACAATTCTGATGTGGTTTTTCGTGGGTTTTGGCGTCTTACGCACGTCTCGTATGACTCCAAGAATCTCTTTAATGGGATAACATTAGATTGCATTCTTCCATAGGATTCTAATGCCAAATATGCATGCGATAGGGGTGTCTAAGCGTGCATATTCCATGCTTGATTTGTGTCACGAGAATGACCCAAAAAAGGATTTGAGGTATGACCACCATTCACCAAAAGGTGTGCCCTTCATGTGCATGCGTATGCGCCGTTGACCGTATGTTTTGTCAGCGTTGTCATACCTCGTTGCACCGGGCACTCATGATTGATGTCCCCGTACACCTTACGGTAGATCAGGTGCAACCCGGCGAGCGACTCGTGGTTGTGCCACCCTCCACTGCACGTGTTGATGAGGAATACCTCAACCTTTTTAGGCGCCCAACACTCTATCGTGCCACCGATGTCACTAATGTATCAGACGCATTACACCGTACTGCCTCATCGACGCAACAACTGGCAGTGCGTGCCTTGCTCTACCAAATTCTAGGCTTCTTGGCTATTAGATGCGCCACTATCTTCTTTGCTGGTGCGTTTGGCGTGACGGTGAGTCGACTTTTTGCGTGGCGTTTTGCCTGGTTGCCACCGACGTCCATGTGGCCCATTCTGGTTCCGCTCGGATACGGTATGACCATCCTGCAGTTACTTGCGTGCTACACTGCGCTCTGCGCCCGTGATCATGCCCTTAATTTGCGTGATACTGTGCGTCAGCACACCATGATTGATACCATTGAATAGGTGAATCATGGGCAAAAGTGCCTTCATATATATCATACAAAATGAAAAGAAAATGAAGAAAATAGTTCTCACAAAATGTTCATTTTTCACTCATAAATAATTTGTTGAGAACCGTCAATATTATTTATTGTAATGCATAAAAATTTTTAGGAAAGCTGCAGCTCCCCTAAATTTTTTAATGTACAAAGTGTAAAAATAGTCTATGATAATTCTGGTGACGTAATAGGTAATTATTGTGAAAGAAACGCTGGTGGAACCGACATTTGCGTACGGACTTGGATTCATGTTGGGGGCTGCAATGTCTGCAGGTGCAGCTATGTTGTATTACGGCAAACGCCAAGAGCAGGCCAAAAGCATTGCCTCGGAGGTACTCGATGAGACAAGTGTGGCCACCAAGGCGATGCTTGACGAGACGATTGTGCGAATCAGTCAAGAGGTGCAACGTATCGAGTCACGTATGGGTGAGTTGCAAGTGGCGCAATCCGAAAAGCTCGGACAACTCGGTGAAAACATCCGTCAAGTGGTCACAGCAAGTGAGTTGATTAGTCGTGAGACCCAAAAGTTGGATAGTGCGTTGCGTAACAACAAACAGATGGGTAGTTGGGGTGAGTTACAGTTGCGTCGACTGGTTGAGTTGAGTGGCATGTGTGAACACGTTGATTTCGACGTGCAACGTGGTACGGCTGAGGGGCGGCCCGATATGGCCATTAAGTTTGCCAACAACACGGTCGTCTATGTGGATGCCAAGATTTCGCTGAACGCATATGTTGAGGGTGTTGCAGCGGTTGATGCCAAATCACGCGCTGAGTATGCCAAACAACAGTACCAGGCCATTAAGGAGCATGTTACCGCACTTGTGAAGCGCAATTACCACGGTGACAGCAATAGTCTGCCATTCACGGTGATGTATATCCAGGTGGAGGGGAGTTTGGCGTTTGCAGATGAAGGGCGCAGTGATGCTGACTCGATCGTCGATTTTGCGTTGAGCCGCAATATTATCATTGCGACGCCAGGCACGTTGATGGCGCTGTTGCGCACCGCAAATTTCAGCTGGCGCCAGCGCCAAGAAGTTGCAAATGCGCTACACCTGCTCGAATCAATCAAAGAACTAACCAAGCGACTGTCTACGTTCATGGGGCATTACGAGGATATTGGCACGAACCTCGCCAAACTAAATAAATCGTTGGGGGCAATGGCGAGTTCATGGAATACGCGCGTGGTGCCACAACTCGAAAAAATCAATCAACTTCGCCCAGAGTCCATTGAAGTCATTATTCCAACGGAACCTGTGATCGAAATTGCCCAGGTGAAGCAAATTACGGAGTAAACAAGCGCTTCATCGTGCGGTAGGTGCATCATCCAGCCCGACCACAGTCGCGCTGGGTGATTCACGTATGAACTCGTGCTATAATACCCGTACAGCATGATGGAGAAACATATGGTTGATCACAAAGAAATACCTATTCAGCGCCTGTACATGATGCAAGCGATTGAACTGTTTCAAGATGCATATCTTCCATATGTCATCGATCATATGCGCATGCATTTTCGTAATACCTTAAATGCACATTTACGAGGGTTGTCTAAGCGCGACACATCTCCCGTAATTGTTGATTTTGTGAATAATCAGCCTCGTCCGGATGTGTTGGTCTTGATCCATCTCATGACGAGTGATGGCGGTTTGGCAGGTGCTGAGAGTGAGTCCAAACGCGTCATTTTTTCTGAACAATCGGATGTCTCTGCCACGCAACTACCCGTGCGAATTCCGCCATATGATGATCTTCATAGCCTCAGACAACGACGGAATGTGCTCTACCACCAGGGGCAACTTACCGGCGATGTTATTGTCGAAACGATTCAACACATCGTGAAGATGGTTGCTGGTCTGCCCGAATCATATCAAGTGCACGAGCGTACACTGCAGTTGCAGCTCATTTTGGCTCGGGCGCAGAGCAGTGAATTCGAAAAGAAACTACATCTTCTTGATGCGCAAAAACAGGCACAGTTGCATGATCAACGCCAACAGGCACTCCTCACGAAACAACAAGAACACGCGACGCAACTCCAGCAAGTGGCTGAACATGTGTCAGCACAACAGCACGATGTGGCACATGCACAACAGCTCTTAACAGAACTGCAGCAACAACTCACACAGATGATGCACGAGCAGCAAATCTTGGTGAGTGGCACAGCCGAAGCTGTGATTGATGTGCGGCGGCAGTTCGAACAGCGCATCGAAGAACTACAAGGAATCATTGCGGTATTGCAAGGGCGAAAAAGTCCGGATACGCAGACACTCCATCATTTTGAAAAGGTGCAGTATGAGCTTGAACAGCATCGTAAAGCGCTTGCCGTACAGCAACAACTGGCCGCAGATATACGCGCAGAGCTGAATCGCCTGCATGAACAACTACACACACAAGCTGCGCCACATTTTCGCTGGTCGTGGGTGGTGTGGATTGGCGTGGTTGTACTCATCGGCTGGCTTTGGTACAGTGGCTGGTTGATGTGGGGTATCGGTCAACTCCAGCCCTACATCGAACAATTCAGTATTTCCCTTCAATGAGTTGAGGTACACAAGGTGATGCGATATTGGCACATGCTTCTCATCGTGATTGGCGTATGTAGTAGTAGCATCATGTGGTCATCTCTCCCGCTCCGCGCCACGACGAGCGCAGATATGATTTATAGTTCCAGTGTCCCCGGGACGTGCCTGACTAGTGCATCCGCTGGTAGCGCTATCACCGTCGAAACGTGTCGCGGTTTGCCATCTCAGTATTGGTCGGTGAGTGCGCAAGGTACCTGGTCGAGCCAAGCCGATGCATCGCTCTGTATTGCCCAAACAGCAGTTGATGGCTGGAATCTACACATGGCGTCGTGTAGCGATGCACTGGTCATTGAGACCGAGCCAAATCCGGATTTTCCCCAAGGGTATCGCCAAAGGCACCAATTTGGCACTTGATGTCTATGTGGACGTCAAACAACTGGTCCTTTACCCGAATCACGATGGCAACAATCAACAATTTTATTGGCTTGCAAATGACCTCGATATACTGACGCGCAATGCGTCAACCACCATTACCTATCCACTTGCACGGACGAATACCGCGGCATATCAACTTGATGCAGTACGCGACCGCGTGGCTCGCATTCAACCCCCGTATTCCGTGCCGGTGACGGCCGTGCGTAATCCAGAGGTCTTTCCAGGTGTGGTTGGAGAATTGACACGTGTGACGCAGTCATTCTCGTTTAATCGCACGTTTCGCAATCATGACTACTTGCGCATGAGTGTGCCTCCACAGAACTGGATGAGCACCGGGTTATATGCCGCTCCCGGAGAGACTATTACCGTGACGGTGACTGGTGCTACCACGGCTGATATGGCTGACGTCTACGTACAGCTCGGTGTGCACACGGACGTGCTTTATCCGGATAGTGGGAACGTGATGCTCGACGGAGTGTTTCGACGTAACCCGGATATCACCATGACCATCAAACTGGAGCCAGGTGTGAATCAGGTACGGACGCCGTATGGCGGACCCATTGTGTTGCGATCTGACCGCAGCTATAACAAGATACTCACCATCTCCATCGCAAATGCCGTGCAAGCACCGTACTTTGTGCGTGGCGTGACGACCGAGGCTGAATGGCTGACGCGTCGTAGCCTGGACGTACCGTTGGCGGAGATTGAGAGTAACGGGTTAGTGATTCATGCGCCATCGAGCGAGATTCGTACGCGTACGTATGCAGAGATGGTCGAGATGGTGACGCATTATGATGCCGTTGTCACCAAAATCAACGAACTCGCAGGACTTTCACCGACTGCGGCCTTGCCGCACACAGCTCCCCAAGGCAAACAGCGCATCGCTGAGGATATTCAAATCGGTGGCGGATGGGGGCATAGCGGATTCCCTGTCATGGTATACACAGAATGGTCATTACTCGATCCCGCAGACGTGTCACGCCGTGCCGATGGCTGGGGTGTCTGGCATGAGATCGGACATAACTACCAGATGGGTGCATGGGCTGATGTTATGGGTGGTGAAGTCAGTGTGAACTGGTGGTCGTTGTATGTCGAAGAGTCATTACACGGCACTTCACGACTCATGCTCGACGATGTCTACAAACGTGCCCAAACGCGGTTAAATAATTCGGCCATCACAAACAAATGGCAAGATGCCGACCCATTTGATCAGTTGACCTTGTTTGAGCAGTTACGCATTGCACATCCAAAACTCAACTGGGGCATGTATACGCAGATGATGCGACACTATCGCGAAATCAGCACGTCTGCCTATAATGCGCTCGATACGGATGCAAAAAAACAAACTATTTTGTGAGCACGTTGTGTGGCGTTACAAAGACGAATGTAGCGCCACATTTCCAAAAGTGGAGTTTTGTGTTGACCACTGCTACAACAACCGCCTGTGCCCGACAACCGGCAATTCGTGCACCGTGGTTGATTGATGGAACAACATCGCAGCACGTGGGCTCGGGTACTGGGCGAGTGCTCTATGAACGCTGGAATGCAGTTGTCGGGAGTACGATTGCGCAGCTAACGGGAACCACGGCCTATCCGCGCTATCCAACGACACGGACAATCCGGAATAGCGCATTTGAGATTGCACCACTCGCTGTTTCGAATGTCGGGCAACGCCTAGCGCGTATATCCACCCTCCCGTTACTGGTAGATATCGGTTTTGGTTGGCCGGTGATGACACAACCCAACTGCGTCTGAGTAGCTCGGCACGGAGTAGTGATGCGCGTACCATCATCGCACTGACGAGTGCCACTACATATCGTGGATTCACCAATCAGGTGCAAAGTCGACAGCGCTCTGTGTTCGTCAATATGCAAGCAGGTCAACGCTACTACATAGAAGTGCTCACCCAAAATGCTAGCGGCGATGCTCATGTATCGGTGGCCTGGGAGATTCCAGCCGGACAAGGACGTGTCTACGAATCTGCTCGTCCCATCGAGGGGAAGTTTTTGTCACCATACGTAGTTGATGCATCGGTGTCAGTTCCTGCGTCGGTAAGCACACAACCAGGTACACGCATCGACGTTCCCGTGACGATTCGGCATACCGGGGCTGATGTGGTGTCGCAGGGGATTCTTGAAACATCGCTTCCCGCGGGGTTTCGTCTGCCCCAGAACAGTCAGGGATGGCGTAGTGGCTATCGCTATCTGCGTATAATTGCGCAGAGCGAGGCAGGGGCGCGTGGCCCATGGGCGGCAATCGCCGAAGTAACAGCGCTGACCACCCGTGGTGCGGCCATTCCTACATCGGCGTGGCGGGTTGCACACGTAAGTAGTGAAGCGACACAGTGTGATTCAGGTGCGGCACGGCATGCTTTTGATGGCGATACAGCCACCTATTGGCATACGGATTACTGCGCGCACACGCCCACGTTCCCGCATACGCTAACCATAGATATGGGGGCGTGGCACCCGCTGACTGGTCTGATTTATACTCCACGATCTGCCATGCAGAACGGTAATATTGGTGCATATCGCATCCAAGTGAGTGTGGATGGTCAACACTGGGTTAATGCGGCGTCAGGCACATTCTTGGACGATGGGAGTGCACAGCGCGCTCCTATCACACTCGCGACACCGTTGGTGCGTGTACTAGCTACCCCCATCCAGTCTGCAGTGTCACACACTGTCATCCTGCCACTTATCGTGCCGTCGCAAACCGGTAGAGCTCCGCTGACAGTAGAGGTGCGTGCCCTATACGATCGCAGTGTACAACCGTGGAGTGATGGTGCGCTGGGCAATAATCGGCGTGTGGTGACCATTCAAGTACAGCACTAGAGCGTGTGTCGTGCGAACCCGTAGAGCGAGTACACGAATAACGACAACGGATGCGCCGCTGTTCCTCTGCAAGAACAGCGGCGCATCGTAGTACGTGGAAGTGTTACGGTGTTGCGGTTGGTGTGCGTGACACTAATGCGCTGAGTTTGGCATCGCCCCAGGCAAGGACTTCGGCATTGC
>VGPG01000109.1 GCA_016875555.1 Chloroflexota bacterium
GCCGCGATTGAGCGCCTCGACCACCACGGTAACGCCGTTGTGCTCGGCGTGGGGCGCAATCAGCTCGAGCAGGGCCACGAATTGGTCGCGGGCTTGGGCAGGCGACCAGCCGGTTGGGATCTGGCGAGCGCCGCCGCTACCCAGCACCAGCGTGGTCATGCCGGCCTCGGCGGCGCGGGCACAGGCCACCTCGACGTAGCGGGCCAGCGCCGCCTGGTCAACCTCGGGGCCGACGCATTTGAGCGTAGCCGGCAAGAATGAGTTGGCCGAGGGTACGGGGAGCGGCGAGTTGCGCAATGCGGCCAAGAGTGTGGCAAAGGTGCTAGTTGGTTCGGTGGGGACCAGCACGCGCTGGATGTTTTCTTCAATAAAGTCGACACCGCTGGCCACGAGGGCGTCAGCGTGCTCGACCGAGGTACATACGCCAATCGGAATCATGCGCCACCCCCGTGTGTTGTGTGTGTTCTACGGCTCTCGTCTCAGTATACTCGACAAAGGATGGTGATTGGCATGCGCCGACTCTGGCTCATCTACGGCAAATTAATCGAAACCAGCACGCAAGTGACCTTTCAGTATCGCCTCGTCCACTTCTTTTGGTTGATCGGCATGCTCTTCGAGCCCATCATCTACTTGGTGATGTGGACCACGCTGGCCGACGAACAAGGCGGTACCCTCGCCGGCTATACCACCGGCAGCCTGGCCGGCTACTACATCGCCTGGACGCTGGTGCGCCAGTGGAACATCGCGCTCACGCCGTTCGGCTTTGAGCAACGCGTGCGCAACGGCGAGCTCAACCCGCATCTGCTCCGGCCGATTCACCCGTTCCACTACGACTTGTCGGATTTTATTACGATGCGCATCATCGGCACCCTCTACTGGATCCCGGTGGGCGGCGTGTTGATCTGGTTATTCCAGCCGACGTTTGCCGTCGACGCCACCATGATCGGCTTGTTTGCGCTGAGTCTGGCGCTGAGCTTTGTGATGCGCTTTGTGCTGGTGTATGCGCTGGGCATGGCGGTGTTTTGGACGACGCGGGTCAGTGCCCTGTTTAACCTCTATTTCGCCATTGAGACAATTTTGTCGGGGCGCTTGGTGCCCCAGGCGCTATTGCCGAGCTGGGCGCAGGAGTTGGGCTGGTGGTTACCGTTCCGCTGGAGCTTCGGCTTCCCCATCGAGATTATCATCGGCAAGTTGAGTTACGCCGAAATCTGGCAGGGATTCGGCTTTCAGATTGGCTGGCTGATTGTGGCGACGATTCTCTTTCGGCTGTTGTGGAACGCCGGTATCAAGCGCTACGGCGCAGTAGGAGCCTAACCGATGAAACGCGCATTCACGCTGGCGTGGCAGTACCTACGCCTGGCCTTCATGAACGAGATGCAGTACCGCATCAACTTTTTTATTCAGCTCTTTGAATCGGCCTTGGCGCTGGGCACGGCCTTGATCGTGCTCGCGCTGGTCTACGCCCAAACCGAGATACTCAACGGCTGGAGTCGCTACGAGTTACAGGCCTTGCAGGGGATTTATGTGATTCTGATGGGCTTCGTGCAGATTAGCGTGCAACCAAATGTCGAGCGTTTGCTGACCGACATCCAGCAGGGCACGTTTGATTTTGTGCTGGTCAAGCCGATCGACAGTCAGCTGCTGAGTAGCATCCGCGAGGTGCGCATCTGGCAGAGCGTCGATATTTTGGCCGGTAGTGCGGTGCTGGGGCACGCCTTGTGGCAGTTGGGCAATCAGATTGGCCTGGTGCAGGTCGGGTTGTTTGTGGTGGCGATTCTCAGCGGCGTGCTGATTATCTATGCGCTGGTCTTTTTGTTGAGCACACTGGCGTTCTGGGTGATTCGCATCGAGTCGATTTTTGAGGTGCTGATGGGCATCATGGCGGCCGGGCGCTTGCCCACCGACATCTACCCGCGCTGGTTGCAAATCATCTTGGTCTATCTGGTGCCGATGGCGTTTGCGGTGACCGTACCGGCCCAAATCATCACCAACCGGGGCGATGCCACGGCGCTGTTGACGCAACTCGGTGTGGCGGCGGTGTTCATGCTGATTACGCGCCTGATGTGGCGCACGGCAGTGAAACGGTATAGCGGGGCTTCGGCGTAGTTACGAGGTAATCAGGGCCAGACCGCCGCCTTGCCAGAGCCAGAGTACGGCGCCGGTCAAAATCACGATGACGACGACCAGCAGTGCCACCACCCAGGTCGGGGCGGCGCGCACAGCAGAGGGCTGCGCCTCGGTCACCAACGGTTTAGCAGGCGGCGATACGGGCACGTGTACGGCTGTCGTATGCGACGATTGCGGCGCCGTCGGCAGGACGTTGGCGATGGTCGCCGCCGTATCAATGACGTCGGTGCGACCCGTATCAGGCTTTTTGGTTTGGGCGATTAATTCGGTGACGCTGACGTGCAAACTCATGATCTGCGCCTGCAGGTCGGTAATTACCTCTTGTTGGGCCTGAATATGGCGCTGGTTGAGACCGACCATGTCAAGGCTGCTCTGTTGTAGGTCGGTGGTTTTGCCCAAATCGATGACCTGCGTACGCAACTCTTCGAGGCGCGTCTCGATTTGGTGTTTGATACTTATCATCGAGTAGAGTGTGCCATTGAACAGGGCGTGCTGGTCGTGTCGAATCACGGCAATCTGGGCGTTCATCTCGGCCAAATCGTGCTCTTGCATGTGTTTGATTTGCAGTTGCATGTCACTGAGCATGGCAGATTGAACGGACAATTCGGCACGTGATTGCTCGTACTTTGTGCCCTCTTCGGCAGCAATCGCGTGGTTGAGCTCCGATTGAGCGGTAGCGAGCTGGAGTTGCGCCACGCAGACGTCGAGCTCATGGAGCGCCACCGTGTTTAGGAACGGGGCCGGCAACAGCCGGCTAGCCTCAATCATCGATTCAATGGCGCGTATCATCAGCTTGATATCGAGCGGTTTGTGATTGGCCCAGCTGTTGCGTACGCGGCGGATCTCGTGGATGCGCTCGGGGTCGTAGATGACGAAAACGACGCCGATGGCTACCTGGTAACGCACCGTGTCTTGGGGGTGCGCAAAGATGCGCGGGGCGATGGCCTCGCCGTTGGCGCGCAGGCCACCATCACTGGTCAGCATGAAGGTAATTGCGTTGATGTCGAACTGAATGCGCCCGCCGCTACGGTCGAGCTTGAAGGGGTTTTGGCCACGGTCAAGGGCATTCAGGTGCGTCAACAAATCGGCACCGAAGTAGTGCTGTAGTCGATGTAGTACAAACGGCTCGTACAGCTCACGAAAGAGCGTCAACGCCCGCCGAAAGTAAATGTCTTTGTGTTGTTCAACATTCAGCTCGGTCATATCCATCCCACACACAGGTGTTACTTACTAGTCTACATCGTTCAAGGTGTTTTTTGGCAAAATATCAGATAACATGTTTATTACAGTCTGCGTATCAGGTTGGTGAAACCCCATCGTGTAGGCGTCCGATACAGCGCCAGTGTAAAACCCATCGTATGGGGGTATGGGCGTCCGGGCGCCAGTGACAGAGGCACCTCGGATTGTTCGGGATCCAACGTATCCAGAGGGGCGCACTGCTGTGCGCACCAATCAATTCACCCCATCCCCATCATCCCCGACGCAATTTGGCCACAATCGTTACCGCCGACCCATGCGGGTCGATGCCAGTATCGTTGGCCATATCGACCCAGCGCATCACTCGGCGCAACAGGTTGAACGGATGCCACCAGCGCCCATCGTTGGCTGCACCGGCACGCCGGTCGGCGTAGCGCACCCATGCTGCCGGCAGGATGCCATAATCGAGAAGTGGTTTGCCGATGCTGTATACGATGAAGTGCGCAAACGGCACAGTAGCGCGCGTTTGGGGCTCAAGTTGTTCGACCACAAATCCGGCCTGCTCGGCCACGCGCCGCAGTTGATCCGGCGTATACAGGCGCACATGGTTACTCCAGATGCCGGTAATCGGCCCGGCATTGGTAATAGGCGCCATGCCGAGCCATTCACGCGTGGCGTTGATGGGATCCCACCAGAATGGGTAGGTGGCGCAGGGCACACTCACGGCCACAATCCCACCCGGGCGCAACAGCGTATAAAGCGCTTGCATGGTGCCAAGATCGTCGTCGAGATGCTCGAGCACCTCGGAGATGAGGATGCGGTCGAACGTCGCCGGCGCAAACGGCAACTGGGCTATCTCGACGGCCACCGTCGCATGCGGCTGTGCCTGACGCAAGCGGCGCAGGTCGCCGTCAACACCAACGAGATGCAGTCGGCGTAATTGCGCCATCAGGTGCAGATAGACGCCCATGCCGCAGCCGCAATCGAGTACGCACAAACCATCAGACAGCTCAAGATAGGTCAGCAAGGTGCGAGCGCGGCGCCGGTAAGCCATGTCAACCTCGTTGGCTAACAAGTCATCAAGCAACGATTCATCAGCGCGACTCAACCAGGGGGCGTGCGGATTAACCAGTTCATGCATGACGGCGAGGTACTCGTGGGCGCGGCGTGCCGGCGCAACGTGATGTGCCATGGCGAGCACGTCAGGCACCGGCGGCAGGTTGGTTAGTGATTCTATCAATGCGGCGGTATCGCTCGTATCAATCACCACGCCGGCGCCAGTATCGTGCACGATGGCACGCGCGCCTGGGATGTTATTGACGATGATCGGCGTACCGCAGATCAGCGCCTCGGGCAGCACACTCGGAGAACAATCGCTGCGCGACGGCAACAGCAGCACGTCGCAGGCCGCATAAAAGTCGGCCAAATCTTGCGGATGCTGCAGGAGCCCCAGCGACACAAAGATGTCGGTGTGGTTGGCCAATTGGGCGTGCTGTGTCTGGTAGAAGTGTTCGTAATCAACCGTCATCGCCCCGGCGTAGGCGATGCGCAGATGCGGCAGTGCGGTGCGCAGTGCAGGGAGTTGAGCGATAAGCGTATCAAAGCCCTTTTCGGCTACAAAGCGCCCAGCGAGGCCAACAACCAGCGCATCAGGGCCACCGAGACGGGCGCGCAACACCGCCACCGCAGGCGCATCGGGCGCTGGTAGCGTGACAGGCGGTGTAATGGCGGTGATCCGGGCGGCCAGTGGCACCAGCCACGCCGAGTGCTGTGCATAATCGGCGCTGTGAGTGATGATGTGGCTGGCCCAGCGCAACCCCAAGAAGTGCGTTACATCCATGGCCAGTTGGTAGACTCGGTTGCGCCAACCGGCCGGCATGACCACGTCGCCGTGGTGGATGACGACGCTTGGCCGGTGATACCAGCGCGTCAGCGCCGTGATGCCGGCAATCTCGGGGTAGGGCGAGTGGATGACAACGACGTTGTGGGTGGGGATGCACTGCACTGCCGTCGCCCACAGCGCTGGTGTCAACGAGGCCCGACTCAGACGGGTGCGCACGGGCAAGCGAATGATGTCGACACCCGCACGGTGTTCACGCAGTGGGAGTGACGCATCGTGTTGCGCACAAAGTACGGTCACCTGATGCCCCTCAGCGACCCATGCCTCGGCGAGGCGTACGGCATACTGAGTGAGGCCAGTCCAATGAGGTGCGTAATAACTGAGCAAAACGAGTATACGCATTCGAGTACCTACCATGACCAGGGGCATTCATGGGTTCATCATACCATCATGTGTGCTGGCTGTCGGGTCCATCGTACGGGCGGTAATATCGGGAGCACCGCATCCGAATGGCCGCCCGTGAGATTCAACGCCACGGCGGACAACTGAGCAACAGTCAGCAGACGAGCGGCTCGTTTTTCGCAATAAACGCGATACCGCGACTGACACCAGGTCAATCGCGGTACAAAAACAGGTCATATGCGCACGATTATGCGCTTGCCGGCGGATCGGGGTTGGTCGGCGGAGTGACTGGTGTCGCCTTACGGGCGGCACGACGGCGCCACACGTAGCGGACGAGCAGTACAAGCGGCAGCCAGACAGGCGTCCAGACGGCTAGTCCAATCACGAACGAGATGATGTCCTGGCCGAATTCGATGAGTCCGCGCAGGGCCAAACGGGCATCCTCGATGGGTTGCCAGCGGTCCGGGTCAATCACCTCGGTCACGGGGATAGGGCGCAGTTCAAGGCTGAGTGACGACATGGCGGCGCTTTGACGCAAGTAGCGCATACGGCCAGTAATCTGCTCAAGTTGTGTTTGCACGTCGGTCAGTGCCGCATTGACTTGGACAGCCTCTTCGACGTTGGCGGCTTTTTCGAGTAGGGCCAGCAGGCGGTCACGCGCAGCCTCAAGTGAGGTCAAGCGTGCTTCGAGGTCAACGTATTCTTCGGTGACGTCACTCCCCGACATGCTGCGATAGATGACCTTGTGCGACAGGCGCTCAACAGCGGTTATCACGGAGTCGAGTTTTTCGCTGGGGATTTTGAGTGTGACATAGATGACCGTGTCGGTATCGCTACCTGATGCCGACGAGCTGAGGACGTACCCGCCAGTGGCGTCAACAAGCGCGCGAATCTCTTGATCGGCTTTTTGGACATCATCAACTTCAATGGTCAGGCTAGCATCACGCACAATCAGGCGCTCTCCGGGAGCCAAGGGCGAAGCCACGCCAGAGGCCGATGTACCACCACTGTTGGCAACATCGGGCATGGCACCTTTTTCGTAGCTCATCTCTTCGCTGTAGCCCATAGCCGGCTCTGCAACGGGCGCTTCCATGGGGGCGGCCATGCCGACAACGTACGATTCTGCAGATTCGGCACTTCCGCATGCCGCCAAAATGAGCATCATCAGCAGGGCAATCAGGGGTATGCGTCGCATATGCGTTCTCCTTCGGTGCTGCGTGTGCAACTCATCGTACCATGGCGTTTCGCACCGTTCGTTATGTAGACGAGACGGTATTGGTGTTTGTTCCAATACCACATATTCATTCAGGATATCTAGCGGACACCCGTACTTCAACGTATAATAGAAGTATTGGAGGATTAAACATGGCCACGCAAGCGCTATACCGACGTTACCGGTCACAAACATTTACAGAACTTGTCGGTCAAGAGCATATTGTACGCACGCTCCGCAATGCGATTGTTGACGGGCGTATCGGTCATGCCTATCTGTTTACTGGCCCACGCGGTGTGGGCAAAACAACCGTGGCACGCTTGTTGGCCAAGGCAGTCAACTGTTTGGCAGCAGCGCAGGAACGGCCGTGTGGTCAATGTGCGATGTGTACAGCCATTGCAGATGGGAGTGCGGTCGATGTCATCGAAATGGACGCCGCCTCGCATACCAGTGTCGACGACGCCCGTGAAATCATCGAACGCGTGCAATTCAGACCGGCCATCGGGCGCTTTAAGGTGTACATCATCGACGAAGTGCACATGCTCTCAACCGCAGCGTTTAATGCGCTCCTCAAAACGCTCGAGGAGCCACCCGATCACGCCATGTTTATTTTGGCGACGACCGAAATCCACAAAGTCCCCGCCACGATTTTGTCGCGCTGCCAGCGCTATACCTTTAATCGGCACAACGTAGGCGACACGGTGTATCACCTGCATCAAATAGCGCAACACGAGGGCTTCACACTCGAACCTGGTGTCGCCGAGGCCATTGCACGTGCCGCCACCGGGAGTATGCGCGACGCCTTAAGCATCTTCGACCAACTGATGTCGTACGGCGGTGGCCATGTGAGTATGGCGCAAGTGCAAGGATTATTGGGCGTCACCTCGGCCCAAGAGGTAATTGGGCTGGCCGAGGCCCTCATACGCAGTGACGTGGCCAGCGCGCTTCAAGTGGTAGCACGCATCGCAGCCCAAGGCGCCGATATTCGTCAATTTAGCCGCGATGTGGTGCAACACCTGCGCCTCGTCATGCTTGTCAAAGCCGACCCGCAGGGGACGGCCATCGAAGCCGCCGAAAGTGAAGCTGACGCTATCAGAGATCAGGCACAACGCGCCAATCTGGCAAGTGTCGTCTATTGGTTGCGACGCATGAGTGAACTCGACCAGGAGTTGCGTACCAGTCCGTACGGGCAGTTGCCCCTCGAGCTGGCCGTGGTCGAGGCGATTGCTGGCCCGCCGGCGAGTAGTGCAGTCGAACAGCCACCACCGCCTACGCGCCCGATGGCAACGCAACGCCCATCCATGCAGATGCCAGCTACCCAGCCACCACCGATGCGCACCACACCACCACCTGCAAGTAGCCTGGCCGAACAGTCGCCACCGCAACCACCACCGATGCGCACCACACCACGCGCTGAGGCACCAGCGCCTCCGATACCCCTTGGCGAACGCGCCCCACTTGCCGACATCAATGATTTGATCGAACGCTGGCCGGCGATTGTCCGCGATATCCGTGCGATTAACCGCAATCTGGAGGCGCTCATCAAAACCGGCATTTCCCCGATTGACATTGAAGGCAATGTGGTCTTGCTCAAAGCAGACAACGAATGGTTACTCAAACGCGCCCAAGAGCAAGCAAATGTGGTGCTGATTGAGCAAGTCATCGAACGCCACACCGCGACCAAATATCGCATCCGCTGTGTGGCCGATAACCAGCGTCGCGAGAGTACCAGCGCAAAGCGTGAGCAGATGCGCGATACATCGAATAATCCTATTGTCAAAGCCGCAATGAATGTCTTTGACGCCGATATCGTCGGGATTGAGACGCCCGACCAAGGAGCAGAATCATGAACCCACGTCAAATGCAGCAGATGGCCATGCAGATGCAACGCCAAATGGCCAAAATCCAAGAAGAACTCAAAGAGACCGAGGTGGTGGGTAGCGCTGGTAGCTATGTCACCGTGACCGTGAATGGTCATAGCGAGATTCTCTCGATCAAGATTGCCCCGGAGATTGTGGATCCCAACGATATTGACACTCTGCAGGATTTGGTGCTCACCGCCGTCCAAGATGCCACGACGAAAGCCAAGGCGTTGTCAGAATCACGGTTGGGCGCACTCACCGGTGGCATGAAGATACCAGGATTGATG
>VGPG01000110.1 GCA_016875555.1 Chloroflexota bacterium
AATGGGACGGCGACCACCGAGAGGGCCGACGAGATGGGGGTAATCAAGATGGCGTCGCCGATGGTCAGCCCATAGTTGACACAGGCCACGGCTGCCAACTCGATGACGCCCATCAGTATGAGGGTGGCCCATGTGCGTGGCCGAGTCGTGCCGAGTCGTACGGCATCGCCGTTCCAGCGCGTCCACACCAGCAACCATCCCACCACGCCGATCTTGATGGCCAGCGTGCTCCACAACCAGCCCATCTGCTCTGACACGAGCTCGCTGATGTTCAAAAAAACGCCGAAGAACAAGGCGCCAATCAGGGCATCGCTGACGCCCAACGACAAGCGGAGCAGTTGGGTGCCCAGACTGCCCACATCGATGGCGGCCAATGTTGCTCCTACGATGATGAGCACGACGCCGATGCTCTGGGCGCTGCTGAGGCGTTGCCCCATCAGCACAAAGGCGAAGATGATGGTAAACACCGCCCACAAATTCATGGTAGCGGCCACAATCGTGATGTTGCCTTTGGCAAAGCCGCGGAAGAGGAAGATGTAGCCGGCTGCATAACACCCCGCCGCCACCGGCAACCAGAGCCAGATCGTGCTGGGCGTGGGTACGGTGGGAGGCGCAATCAGTGCCAACAGGGCAATCGCTACGGCGCCCACCAGTTGCGACCAAAAGAGGGTACGGAATGAGCCGATACCCTTGGCAAAGATTCCACCCAAAAAGTCGTAGATGCCCCAGCCGACCATACCACCAATGCCCAAAATGATGCTGAGGAGCGTGTTATTCATGGGTTATACGTCCATATGTGCGGTGCAGAGTTTCGGCTAGGAGTGCAGTCAGTGCAAAAATGACGAGGACGATCACGTAGAGTTCGAGGTTTGTGCGTGTGCGTAGATCCCACCAGGTGCTATCGGTCAGTTTGCTTGTGGTGGTATTGATGATGGCATGAAAAAAGATAGCCGCAAACAGACTCCCACCGCTCCAGCGCCAAAGGTGAGCCATCGTAAATGACATGAGCACAAGCGATAGGGTGTAAAGCGGGAAAAAAGTGCCAAGATCTAATCCGAGGCGAAAATCGTCAAATCGAAAGAGTGGGGCATGCCAGAGTGACCAGAAGACACCGATGATGAGTGCATTCCAAAAACGATGGTAGTGCTGCCCGAGACGCTCCTGCATGAATCCGCGCCAACCCATCTCTTCACCGAGGGGCCCGTAACCGAAGATGATGCCACCAATCAGCGCATTGAGTGGAGCAACAGGAAGCAATGTGACGGCAATTTGCCAGAGGGGGATGCTGTTGGGGATACCGAATATCACGTAGACGGTGATACTGATGGCTGGGAATGCCGTGAAGATGAACAGGTAGAGGCTCCAGTGCATGCGAATGCGCAATAGGCGGTGGAGCAGGTCGCGTATCGCAGTGACTCCACCATACATTGCCGTGATGATGAGCGCAGCCATGGTCGGTGCGAAACTCCCCGCCAATAGATATGGTGCAAATGCGGTATCGCTGAGTTGGCTAACATCGCTTTGTATGAATCCAAATGACCAAGTTACCCATGCGAACGCATATGAGACGATGACAAACATCAGTAACTGGAGTATTGATTGTTGAGAGGTAGACAAGTTGCACTCCTTGGTGTCTTTGTGGTCTGTATGTTGCGCTATGGTGCACTCCTGTGGGGTGATTGAGTCCATGTAACAGGTAACTGACCTATACCGATACCACCGTGATGCGCGCATTGATGCCGCAATGATTGCTATGTATCGGATCAACATGCAATCAAACACTCCTGCGGAACAACGAACGCTCTGCGTGCACCGCGGACGTGGGTACTTTTTTCAATGATCAAGTTTTGTATCGTGAGCTGCACTACGATGACACAACCGGCATCGATAGGCGTATGATCCTATGTGTGGGGTATGACCCAACACATAGATTTAAAAGCGTAGTACATCGCGAATAATTGTTCGCGGTCGTTGTTTGATTTCTATGTAAATACGCGACAGATACATGCCAATCAACCCAAGAATGGTAATGATGACACCACCAACACACCAGATCGATATGACGAGCGATGTCCATCCAATGATGGTGTTGCCAAACAGCACATACATCGTTATGAGATAAACGATATACAGGAATGCCAGAAAGAGCACGAATAAGCCGCCATAAAAAATCCCGACTAATGGGGTCTCATACGAAGTAATTGCATTCAGTACATGGGCGAGCTTTTTGTGAAGGGTGTATGTGGTAGGACTTGTAGAATGTTTTTTGACGTGATGAGCAATTTGCACAAAACCGGTAATGTGATAGATATTCACGAGGAATAATTCGCGTTCGGAATGTTGTAATGATGCGTCCACGTACCGGCGCGTCATCAATCGCGCCGTCACCACATCGCGCGGATAATCAGAACGGCTCACAATATCCATCAGTTTATAAAACAGCGATCCGAAAAGGCGCTCCGAGAGCTTGCCTTTGCGCGTCTGTTGCACGCCGTATACAACATCGGCGTTTTGTTGTTGCAGAATATGGAAAAAGTCAGGCAACCATTCTGGTTCTTCTTCGAGATCACTGTCAAGCAGATAAATTAACGATCCCTGTGCGTATGCTAAACCGGTCATAATTGCTTTGTGATGACCAAAATTACGGGATAAATCAACAATGGTTATTCGGGAATCTGCCTTTGCAATCACAGTTGCCACCGCTAATGAATCATCAGGAGAACCGTCATTAACAAACACAATCTCAAAATCTGAACACTGTATCTGCGCCATCACGGCACATACTCGTTGATAAAATTCGTTGATGTAGGGCGACGAACGATAGAGTGTAGCAACTACAGATATCTTCACAAGCGATACCCTTTGTCCAGTAGCAGTTCACGCGTGCATTATAGCATATCAACCACACGACAGCCGACACATGTATCAACACACGAGAGTGCATACGATGATAGTGAGGTGTGTTCTGCACGCACCTCGTGTATAATGACCGTCATATGTAGAGAGGATTCGTGTGGCTAAATCGCGCATTGCTAAAACCATCGATGCATATCGTGGTACCGTACCACAATTTTTACGATTTGTACTCATTGGAGTATCATCGAATGCGATTGGATATGGGTTATATCTTGTTCTCACAACGATTGGTGTATCACCCTCGCAAGCGGTAACGGCTATCTACTTTGCAAGTGCAACGTTAGCTTATTTTGGAAACAAGTCATTAACATTCACATCAAATGCATCGGTTTGGTCAACAGGAGCACGTTACATTATTGCACAACTCATTGGTTATGCAATGAATATTGCGTTGTTAGCGATTTTGCACGATTATTATGGTTATTCACACCAGCTTGTCCAACTCATAGCAATTGGCGTAGTTGCAGTGTATTTGTATATTACATTGAAGGTTTTTGTATTTCAGGACACAAAATGACACACTCACCACATCCATATCCAACGGCTGCATTTGAGAGTCTTTTCCAGCGTGAATCAACCAACTGGTGGTTTATACAGCGGAATCAGTTTATTTTGTGGGCAATGCGCCGTTTCATGCCAACATTTGACTCTTTACTCGAGATTGGCTGCGGTACCGGTTTTGTACTACAAGCTATTCATGCACAACATCCACATGCAACATTGACAGGCACTGATTATTTTGAAGAGGGGTTAGTGTATGCGAAAAAGCGCCTCCCTAATGTACATTTAATGCAACTCGATGCGCAAACGATGAGTGATACAGAAAAGTATGATGTAATCGGTGCATTTGACGTGTTAGAGCATATTCCGGATGACCAGCTTGTCTTACAAAATTGTGCCCGCGCACTGACGCCAAACGGGATGATGTTCATTTCTGTGCCTCAACATATGTGGCTATGGTCGCATGTTGATGTGTATGCTGCACATGCTCGTCGTTATACAGAGAACGATCTCACCGAGAAATTACAACGTGCTGGATTGCATGTGGTGTATAGCACATCGTTTGTGTCACTTCTGGTTCCGTTGATGCTGCTGGTGCGTATGCGTGTTACTGCTGATTCATATAACCCGGATGTTGAATTTGATATATCACCCGTACTCAACACAATACTGCAGACAATCATGCAGTGTGAGTTATGGCTGTTGCGGCTGGGAATTCGTTTCCCAATCGGAGGTTCGCGTTTTATGGTGGCCCAAAAACGCATGTAATCAGGTCATATTTGTCATGGTATTGGCTGTTTGAGATATGCGAGTAGGCGACAACAATTATACGTCAGGGATGTAAATATAAATCACCAAGACACACAACTCCATCGATACACGTTCGGCGTGTGTTGAGTTGTGTGTCTTGGTGACAGTTGTGTTGTAGCTGGCTGTGGAGGTTTCAGATGGATCTCCGCAAACGCACCGACTAATGAATCATGTCGCATTCATTGTGAAGATTTATTAATGGTGATGTAAATCATGTTTGCTTTTTTGTTGATGGTCGTCTGTTATTATATAATTAGACGGCACATTCTGGTGTGTATATATAGCAAAGGTATAAAGCATGAGAGTTTTTTTATATGTGACAAACCTCATTAAGATGTTCCCAAAAATTACATATAATCAGACATTTGTGCTGTATACATTATTCATAGTTATTTGGTTTTGGCCATTTATTATCGGTGGGCAGGTGATTGCGCCGTGTTTAGACTATACGGTGAATAATGATGTCGCTGAGGGTTTATTTAAGAACGACATACTCTATATAACTCGAAACACACCGAATTGCGTAGAACATTCTGACTACAGACTAGTCTACATTCCTGAAGCCTATCAAATGTTAAACAGCGATTACTATCACTGGATACCAACGTGGATAGCTGAAGTTGGTTTTGGTGAGATGATGCAATTATCGCGTGGCGCAAGTGCTAACTACTTTCCGTCGTTTCTTGTTTCATTGCTGACTGATGATGTGTATGTATTTTTCACTTGGATACACATGGCATACGTCTTCGTGGCAGGTGTTGTGTTTGTGGCGTATATGAAACTGCTCAGGTTACATCCACTTGCTGCTTTATTGGGTGGAATTACCTATGCAACGTTGCCAATTTTTACGTTTTGGGCAACGCAAACGCCGTTTTATTTGCATGCAGTGTGGTTTATTGTATTGCTGTATCTATTGCATCGACTCATCATTGATCAAAGATTGTGGCTGATAATCCTCTTGGCACTCTCTATACACAGTGCGTTGCTGACGACATATACCCAAGCACTCGTGCTTCTTGTTACTATGCTTGCGATATTTGTGGTGTATCTAGTGATACGCGTTGCATCTTCAAACAATGTGCGCATAAAGTATTTGATCATTGTCGGTAGCGCATCAGTATGTGGACTGCTATTAACGTTACCAGTTTGGTTGGATTTTATTAATATACTGCCTGAAATATTGCGAACTCCTGTTGTTTCGGTGATGCGTCGTGTTCCTATCGAAGAACCTCGAATTGTCTTATCTTACTTTTTTCCTGAGGTATTTTCTGTGGTTCCGATGCTACAAAAGCAATGGATCTATATATTTGGTTACAATGTCACGTTGATGATTACCTTATTTTCATTATATGGATTTATTTCGTCAGCGCGGAAGTTGGTTCCACTCCTTTCGGGGTTGTTTATGATGGGGCTGATCACGTTTGAGCCAACGATTGGGAGTTTGTACAATCAGTACCTCTCGGTAGGTATTTCACCATGGGTTACTATGTTTCTTTTTTATGGCCCATTGGTGTTAGTCATTCTTAGTACGTTTGGTGTGCATCACTTCATAGAATCGTGGTGGTCACAACGCACTGCACGTTTTGGAATAGGGGTAGCAATTATTATCGTCGGCAGCATGATTGATATCCTTGTACGTACAGGTATAGAAACAGATTGGCAACCTCGTTGGGCTACGCTAATAGCGATGGTGGTGGTGCTGATTTCGATATTCATTGCTACATTTGGTAAATTACCGTTGCGCTTTCGTGCATGGCTCTTTGTTGGTGCATTCACCTGGGCCACTATTTCCGCCACGTTTTTGGCCACTCCTCGTATGCCGCTAGAATACACCACAGTGATTGGTGAAGAGATTACCTATGTCAAATCGCAGCTCAAGATAGATGAAAATATGGCTACAGTATCAGAAGAAAATGTGAATAAGAAGGGCTGGAAGTGCTGTTTGTTTCTGGGTAACAATTATGCAACATATGACATATCATCAGTTGGACAGAACGCCGTCATACCTACGAAGCGCTATCAGCAGCTGATGGAGAATCTCGGCTATCCAACAACCAATAAGCAAAAATATTATAAAAAGTATTTCTCTATTACCCCAGCGTATGATAGTCTCGATTATTGGATGATGAACATTGGTGTCGTCGTATCCAAAGTGGAGCAACAGCACCCGAGTTTGTCATTTCTCAAAAAGATTGATGGGTGGTATATCTATGATGCTGACGCAAAAGGGTGTTGTCTCCAGATAAACCTAGACGATTTGCAACTAGACAGTACAGCTGCGCCGCAGTTGGAGGCAACGTATATTGATCCACGGGATAAATCAACCGCAGTACAAAAAGATGTACGTTTTGAGGATTATTTTGAGATTCCTCTTGCACATACGCATGCATCAATTGTCGTGATAAGCCAACTGTATCATATGGAATGGGATGCGTATGCCTTGGTCGGCGATTCATGGCAACCAGTCGACACCTTTGCCATGAATGGTGTTTATCAGGCTGCCGTGGTGCCAGAAGGTGCAACAAAGGTTCGTTTCGACTTTACACCATGGGCACATTGGATGTGGATCTCTTACGTGGTGTGGGTATTCGGGATTATGTTGCTTATTGTGAGTGTGTGGTTTCCAACAGTATGGGGACGACTGCTGGTACTTCCCCAAACATTACAGACGAAGTTGATTAAACAGAGATAGTCATACCTCTGTATATACTGACAGAATCGATGGGTTCGGTAGCGTGACGGTGATTGAGCAATCTATCAACTATGCTACCGAGTCCTGCGTCTAGATAGTGGGTGTGGCGGTTGTAAAAGAATATGGCCCAATGTTCCTTTCCAATCACAAATATTTCACAAAAAACGTTTTAGTTAGGCGTGGATCTTGTGCATTAATCCGCACAAATTCCACGCTATAGCCACATTTCACATAAAAATCGGGTGCTTGGAAGGCGTTGGTAACCAAATTGATGTTGTGGTAACCGGTGCCGGCAAACTCGTACTCGAGGCGTGCGAGCAATTGCCGACCGTAGCCGCGCCGGCGGCAGGCCTCGGCCACCCACAAATCCTCCACGTAGATCTCGGCATATGCGGTGTACGCTTGGAGCGCACCACAGAGCGCACCGTGGTCGTCGTGGAGTAGGAGCGCAAAGCGCCTGAATGTGATGTCGATATTGTGTGCCTGCTCGTATGCACTATGCCTAGCAGAGACGATGGCTTGGTCGGCTTCGCTGAGTGTATTATGGATGCTAATCTTCACTCTTAATTCTTAATTCTTAATTCTTAATTCCTCCACCGCCTCCATAAACTCCCGCACATAGGTGGCGTTGACCTCGTTTGCGGCTTGGCGTTCGTCTTTGAAGGTACTGCCGACAATCGCCGCATCGGCGAGGGCAAGTTTGTCGGCGACTTGCGCCACCGTCATGCCGGCGCCGATGACGAGTGGGAAAGCACCAAGAACCTCACGGAATTCACGAATTTTGTGCATGTCGGTGTCAACTCCGGTGCCCTCACCAGTGACCGCTATCGCATCGCAATGCCCGCGCCCGATTATCAGGTCGTCGATGAGACTGCGTCTCGACAAATACGGCTGGTACTTGAAACGGACGCCGCCGATGACTGCCACTTGACCGTCACGCCGGTAGCGCTCGACCATGGCCAAGTACGGTTGCTCGTCGGCCGACGTCAGGTGGCCACAAATCGAGTCAACCTGCATGAATTTGGCGCCGTACTGGGCGGCGAGTTCGTAGCTTTTGGCGAAATCATCGAGTACGTTGACGCCGAGGATGTAGTGTGGGCGCTCCCGGGACAGCATGGCGAGCACGCGCTCAACGTCGGTGGCATCGCCGAAGTAGTCCTCCACAATCAAGGCATCGACGCCGTTGGCCACATAGATGTCAGCCTCGCGGATCGCGCGAGCCAAGATGTCATCGCGCGTGGTACCTTTGAGGTGGAGCATGGCCAGGATGGGTTTGGGTTTGGAGAACAGGTTGAGAAACATGGTGTGTCCTTTGGTTGTATTGATGCCCCATGGTACCACGTGGTGGCGTATGGGGATGTGTGGGGATGGTGGGGTATGGTAGAGACGCATGACCATGCGTCTCTACCATACCCATAAACACCGTGTGATAATGGAAATACATGGAATGAAAAATGGAGCAATGATATGGGATATGCCGTGTTTGTGGGCGATGTGGCCCTCGACGAATACTACACCGCCGATTATTGGCCGACCATCAAAGACAAGGCCATCGTGCGCGCCCTGCCCGCCGTGCCGGGTGGCATGATTGCGAACGCAGCCTGTGTAGCAGCGGCGTTGGGCATGGAGGTTAAGTTTTTGGCGATGCTCAACAGCGGTGCCATCACCCAACACTTGCTTGTTGATTTACAAAAACGTGGCATTGACACGTCGCTAGTCATCTTCGACGAGACATTGCCTGACGCCAAGTGCATGATTTTTTTGGTGGAGGATGAGCACACGGTCATCATCCCGACCATGGGCATCACGCATATTGAGATTACGCCGGCGCAGTTGGAGGTGTTGGCGCATGCTGACGTGATTTATTCGACGCCGGTGGAGTTCGATGTCTTACGCTGTGGTGATATGGACAGCATGGCCATCCGGGCGCATTGTCGGGCACACGGGGCGCAGTTGGTCTTTGATCTTGATGTCGATTATTTCAAAGACGGCGATGAG
>VGPG01000111.1 GCA_016875555.1 Chloroflexota bacterium
GAGGACCTTGGCCATGGGGCGATGGACGCGCCCATGGAAGTCCATGGCGAAGCTGACGTCGGGGCCAACGGCCTCACGGACGGCAGCGGCGCGCTCAGCGGCCATCATGATTTTGGCTTGGGTGTCGAGGTACATCAGCTCTTCGGTGGCGTTCATTTTGAGTGCCGTAAAGCCTTGAGCCACGGCGTTTTTGGCGGCGGCGGCAATGTCAGCCGGGCGATCGCCACCAATCCACGAGTAGACACGAATCGAATGACGGACGGCGCCACCCATGAGTTGATAAATAGGTACGCCATAACGCTTGCCTTTGATGTCCCACAAGGCCTGATCGATGCCGGCGATGGCACTCATGGCGAGGGCGCCGCCACGGTAGAATCCGCCGCGGTAGAGCACTTGCCAAATATCTTCGATGTCGTTGGGGTCACGGCCAATCAGGTATTCGCTGAGTTCGCTGACGGCGGCAGCGGTTGTTGCAGATCGTCCCTCGACGATTGGTTCACCCCAGCCACTAATCCCCTCGTCGGTGGTGATTTTGAGAAAGAGCCAGCGAGGTGGCACGGTGAACAACTCAAGACCGGTGATTTTCATGGCAGTTCCTTTGGCAAACGGGCGTTTCGCCCCTATCATACCCTAAGAATCATCTGGTGCATGCACAAGGAGAATGTATGGATGTGACACGGCTGTGTGAAATTCTCGCTAATCAGGCGGATGTGATTGCGAGGTTGACGGCTGATATTGATGATGCCTCGGCGTCTGTGGTGCTCAAAGATGGTGAATGGACGATGCTTGAGGTGATATGTCATTTGTACGATGAAGAGCGCGAGGATTTTCGGGTGCGCGTCATCCAAACCTTGACGGAACCAGAGACACCACTCGCGGGGATAGATCCGGAGGGGTGGGTGGTCAGCCGTGGGTATGCCCAACGGGCATTTGGTGCGATGCGGGAGCAGTTTTTGGCAGAGCGCGCACAATCAATACGGCAATTATATCGGCTTGAGCATGTGAATTGGCGTACAGCGCTCAGTCATCCACGCTTGCGTGAGTTGACGGCGGAGCAGGTGGCGTGGGCCTGGGTGGCGCACGACTTGTTGCATATTCGGCAGTTGACCGAGTTGCGTTATTTGTTGTTTCAACGGCACACGACGCCGTACGGCTATGGGTATGCAGGTGATTGGTAGCGGATATTCCACCTGTTGTAGCGTTGATTCCATTGACGGTATGATTGCAATCGCCGTACAATGATGTCATCTGGTTGGGCAACGCGGCCTATTCGCAGTGTGTTCTGCACACAGTAGTTGGGGGAGGGATTCATGAGCGCCACACCACGCACGACGCAAGAAATTCTCGATGTCTCACGTGAGACGACGTTGTACGAATGGACATCACAAAAAGCCATCAAGCCGATGGTCATTGATCGTGCCGAGGGTATCTACCTATGGGATACCGACGGTAAGCGCTACATGGACTTCAACTCGCAGTTAATGTGTGTCAATATTGGCCACGGCGATCAGCGTGTGATTGACGCAATTACCGCGCAGCTCAAGCAAATCGCCTATGTGGCGCCAACGGCGGCCACGACTGCGATTCGTGCTGAGGCTGGGCGTCTGCTCAAAGAGATTACGCCGGGCAATCTGAGCAAAGCGTTCTTCACCAATGGTGGTGCCGAAGCCAACGAAAATGCTATCAAAATCGCGCGTACGGTGACTGGGCGTCACAAAATCATTGCCCGCTACCGTTCGTACCATGGGGCCACGGCCGGCGCCATTACGTTGACTGGTGACCCACGTCGTTGGGGGGCCGAGCCCGGTATCTCGGGTGTGGTGCGTGCGCCCGATCCATACCGCTATCGCTGTCGCTTTTGTGGCAGCAAAGAGGGCTGTACGCTCGATTGTCTCAACAGCATCGAAGATATCATCATGTTTGAGGGGCCACATACGGTGGCAGCCGTGATTGTGGAGTCGGTGGTTGGTACCAACGGCATCATCATCCCGCCGGATGGCTACATGCAGGGCTTGCGCGAGTTGTGCACCAAATACGGCATCATGTTGATTGCCGACGAGGTGATGAGCGGTTTTGGCCGGACAGGCAAGTGGTTTGCCGTGGATCATTGGGGCGTGACGCCCGATATTATGACCATGGCCAAAGGGTTGACCTCGGCCTATGTGCCACTCGGTGCAGCGGTGGTGACGGACACGATTGCTGAGCACTTCGAGGACCGGCCGTTGTTGGCTGGATTGACCTATAACGCCCATTCGGTCGGGTGTGCTGCGGCGGTAGCCTGTATCAATGTGTACAAATCTGACGGCTTGATTGAGAATGCGGCACGCATGGGCGATATTCTCAAGGTCGAGCTCGAAAAGATGAAGGCCAAGCACCCATCAATCGGCGATGTGCGTTCGATTGGCTTGTTTAGCATTGTTGAGCTCGTCAAAAACCGTGAGACGCGCGAGCCGCTGGTGCCGTACAACCCCAAGCCGACCGAGTTGGGTCCAATGCCGGCGTTTAATAAGTTCTTGCGTGATAACGGCGTCTTTACGTTTGTGCGGTGGAATACGTTCTTCTGCAATCCGCCGTTGACGATTACCGAGGCCCAATTGCGCGAGGGACTACAGATCATGGATCAGGGTCTTGACATCATTGATGCAAGTTTGGCATAAGGATGAATGGTATGCAGGTCTACAAAAACTTTATTGGCGGCGAATTTGTTGCATCACAAGGGACGCGGCGCATCAATAATGTTAACCCAGCTGACACGCGTGAAGTGTTGGGCGAGGTGATTCTTTCGACCAAAGCTGAGGCGGCGCAGGCCGTCGAGGTAGCGGCCAAGGCCTTCAAGGAGTGGCGTAAGATTCCTGCGCCGAAGCGTGGTGCGATTGTGGCCAAGGCGGCGCAGTTGATGCTCGAGCGCAAAGAGCAGATTGCCCGCACGCTGACGCGTGAAGAAGGCAAGTTGCTTAGCGAGGCGATGGGCGAGATGCAACGCGCCATCAACATTGCCGAGTTTTGTGCGGCACATGGGCGACGTTTGAACGGCGAGGTGATTCCGCTGGAGTTGGCCAATAACGTCGGCTACACGATGAAAGAGCCGGTGGGTGTGGCGGCGATTATTACGCCATGGAACTTCCCTGCGGCCATTCCAATCTGGAAGATAGCACCTGCGCTCGTGGCCGGCAATTCCGTCGTTTTCAAGCCGGCATCACTGGTACCGGCCACGGCTGAGCTACTTATGGCTTGTTTTGCGGAGGCCGGCTTGCCGGCTGGCGTATTGAACATGGTAATTGGCTCTGGTGGTGAGGTCGGCAATACGTTTGTTGATCACCCCGATGTACGCTTGGTGTCGTTTACGGGCTCAACCGATATCGGTTTGGGCATCTACAAGCGGGCCGCAGGGCGCGGGATTCGGGCTCAGTGTGAGATGGGCGGCAAGAATCCGGTGATTGTGTGTGACGATGCCGATCTCGATTTGGCCGTTTCGGGCGTCTTTAATGGGGCATTTGGCTCGACGGGGCAACGCTGTACGGCGACGAGTCGCGTGATTGTGCAACACGCCGTGGCCGATGCCTTTTTGGAGCGTCTGATGGCCCAAGTCCAGAAGATGAAGATGGGCAATCCCCTCGATGCAAGTACCGATATGGGCCCAAGTGTCGACGAGTCACAGCTCAAGACGGTGCTTGACTACATTGAGATTGGCAAGAACCAAGGTGCCGAGTTGTTGTGTGGTGGTGATCGGCCGACAACGGCAGAGTGTGCGCACGGGCACTTTGTCAATCCGACCATCTTCGACAAGGTGCAACCGCATATGCGCATCCACAACGAAGAGATCTTTGGACCGGTGTTGAGCGTCGTGCGGGTTGAGTCGTTTGATGAGGCGCTCGAAGTGGCCAATCATAGTGAATTCGGCTTGACGTCGAGCGTGTATACGCGCGATTTGACGCGCACGTTCCGCTATATTCATGAAATCGAGACAGGTATCACGCATGTGAATTCACCGACGCTTGGTGGTGAAGCCCAGATGCCGTTCGGCGGCATGAAGAACACCGGCGTTGGCCCGCGTGAGCAAGGGACTGAGGTCTTTGATTTTTATACGGAGACCAAAGCGGTGTACATCGACTTCACGGGTGCCAAGCGTGAGGGTAAATTGTACTAAACGGGTGCGGATACACATGATCCGGGGGGCGCCGTTATGGTGTACTCCGGATTTTTAGTTGAGTTTGGGGGCGGTGCGCAGGATGGTTTGGGCGTGGTGACGCACGCTTTCTATGTCCGGCGCATTGGGGGCCATGGCCACGTAGCGCTCGAGGTAGGCGACCGCTTGGGCGTAGTAGCCGAGGCGCCCGAGAATGAGTCCATAATCGCGCAGATCGCCACTTTCGGCGTGATTCATCTGTAATATGCGTTCGAGTGCGGCTGCAGCCTGATCAAAGTTGCCCCGCATAACGTGACTTCCTTTGATGTTGCGCAAGATGCGTACCATGATGTGGTGCGCCGTTGGAATGGCCAGCCATTCGTGCACATCGTTGGCGACACGTTGACGTTGGAGATAGTTGCTACATTCGGACATGCTCCACCGCTTGCCGGCACGGAACGGATCAATGATTATCGGGTCGCCGTGTGGTTGTCGGCATTGCACCATGAAATGACCGGGAAAGGCCACGCCGTGGCAACTAATACCCATGTGTTGTGCCAAGTGGATGTACAACACAGAGAGCAAAATAGGCAGACCAGTACGTTGGGTTATCACATGGTCGAGGTAACTATTGGTAACAGCGTAATATTCTTCTTCATTTCCGGTAAATCCGAGCTCATCAAACATATAGTTGTTGAGCGTGATGATGCGTTCATCGCTGGTGAGTGTCGTGCTTGTGCGTGCGGTCAATTCATGGCACATGGTGTCAAGCACGGCATGAACGTGGTCACGGCGATCGACTCCTTGTTCTTCCCAGGCGAGCGATAGGCAGGCATCTATCAAGTTGGGCGGATTGGTATGCATAGCCCGCAAGAAAGCGTTGCGCGCAGGATGTGCAATCGCCCGACTTCTCATGAAGCAGACTCTGGTTGTGCGCTCATGGCAAAATCAGGATGCTCGGTGAGCCAGCTATCGAGCGCCAGCAGTGCGACGGCGGCGCGCTCAACGACAACACTCCGCTCAACTCCTTGTTGGAAGCGACCAAGCGCGTGGAGTAAACGGACCACGCGTACGAGGCGAACCATGGTGGGGAGTGCGGCAATTTCTGCATCGTTCAGACACAAATCGCGTTGTACGGCACTCAGAAATGCATTGACCACTTCGGTGCGGTGATTTTCGTCGAATCCCCCCCAAGCGAGTAGCGCAATGGCCACATCAAGGAGACGTACGTCGTGCCGGGTGACCTCGAAATCAAGAACTGCGCTTATTTTTTGGTTGTGTACCAGAATGTTTCGTGGCGTAAAGTCACCGTGAATGACTTGTTGTGGGAGTGATTCATAGAGGTCAGGAAGTTGTTGTTGCAACGACGTAACCAGCTCTATGATGCGTTGGGTCGTGTCTGTTTCAAGTGGTGCGGCACGAAGAGCTGCAATCGGATCAATCACATATGGATGGACGCGTTGCAGTTGTGCGTAGGACGTTGGTGATTTTGTGGTGGGTTTTACCTGGGCAAGTGTATTGAGCAACTCGGCGAGGGCTACGCCAGCCACGGTGGCAGTAGCCACCTCGTCGGCATCCGGGTGTTCGCCAGCAAACCATGGCGTCAATGACATGAGCCAATTGCGATACCCGTCATCGAGCATATGCCAGTACTCACCATTGCGTGCACGCATGGGAGTTGGCACACGAAACGACAGTTGTTGTTGACTGAGCGTGGCAAGCACCTCATGCATGTAGGCGAGATGTTGCGGGTGCTCATGGGCATATGTGCACAACACGGCTTTCTGGTTGTTATCAGCCGTAATCAAGGCAAGATGATTGTTTGTGCTGCCCATCATTGGCTCCATTTGCCATGGTGTAGGCAAATCCCAGATTTTACTGAGTTCTGTGATTTTCATATGCGACTTCTTTCTGACGCAGAAGCATGAGATGCGGGCTCGCTGCGCAACATCCTACGGACCAACAACAATACGGGTATCAGGAGCGGTAATAAGACGGCGGGACGCGCTCCTGCCCAGAGTAAGGCACGGAGTCCGGCACGCATACGGGCCACTTGCCGATGTGTTTCATCTGCAACCGGGAGAGGTTGTCGTAGCCATGTGGGTTGGGCAATATGCTCATGCCACCCCAGGCCAAAGATATGTGTCATCTCGGCGATATAAATGTGCTTGACGCCACATGCTGCTACATGTGCGACGTCGCGCATTAATTCGACCAAACTCAGTGGATGATTGTTATTGTCGCCGGCATCAACATTGCCGATGATGGCAGCCGTGTACTCTGGTGCATAGGTGGTAATGAGACCCGGTCCATATGGACGTGCCGTACTACTGCACAGGCGCACCACAGTCTGGTGTGCGGCGAGATCGGGTAAGCCGAGGAGTCGGCGCGCCACCGTTGATTGACTGACGCGGTCGTCGCGCACAAATGGCACTTCGTAACTCTCACTCGTATGACCATCTGCGTGAATGCGCGCCATAATTTGCTGATAAGTGGTCGTCGCATCCTCAATGTGCCACCGATTACCGAAGCGTTGAATCAGCGTGTGGTAGTCAACGTTGGGTTCATCACCAAAGCGTATCGTGTCACGAATATCTGGCTCAATGTCAATGCCAATAGCGTCCCAACGCAAACCGTGTGCCACACCCCATTGATGAATGTGCTGATAGCGTGCCTGGAACGCAGCAGCATCGTGCATACGAAAATCACGATTTGCCGCCTGTTCTTCGGGGACAATCCACGCAACTACCGGTATGCGATGTCGATTGAGCTGGCGCACAATCGCCGCACGTGTGTCTGTTGTGTCGCGCATTGCCATACAAATACGCATCCGGTTGATGCTCAAATGTGCATACACCTCATCGCGCCAAAAATCTGCCATGGCGTGACTCGACATATTGCATATGTAGGTAACAATCGGTTGTTGCGTCATTGTTTTGTCATGAATGGATGTACATTGTCATCTTATTGTAACACAATGTGTGTATCATAGCATACTTACATGAAAATTTTAAGTAGGAAATTTATCTTCGCATGACAAATACACAAATACAGCACAACATCTTGGAATATGTGTCGTAGTATACGGATGGATTGTGCGTGGAGTTGCGATGAAAAAGTATTTGCATCTTGCAATAAAGCGTGCTATAGTTATTGACGTTGTGACTCTGTAGCTCAGTGGATTAGAGCGCTTCCCTGCGGAGGAAGAGGTCGGGCGTTCGAGTCGCCCCAGAGTCGCCAAACGGGCGGCTGACGCCGAGATGCGTCAGCCGCTTTTTAATACACGGGAAGGTGACGGAGCGGTTGAACGTGCTCGTCTCGAAAACGAGTAGGGTGCAAGCCCTCGAGAGTTCGAATCTCTCCCTTCCCGCCAATGACAGCACCTCGTACAAACCGCCGCGGTTTGTACGAGGTGTCTGCATATTCATGTATGTGGAGGTGCGTATATGCCACAGCCAATTTGGCGTCCACAGGTGCTCAAGCCCGGCGACACGGTGGCAGTGCTGTCGCCGTCATGGGGTGGTCCGCATGCGTATCCGCACATTTATGAGCAGGGATTAGCCACATTACGTGGGTGGGGACTGCGCATCCAAGAATACCCCACCACGCGCATGGCCGATGCCGAGCTCACGCGTCATCCTGAGTGGCGGGCACGTGATTTCAATCATGCCTTTGCTGATCCTGAGGTGAAGGCAGTATTTGCGAGCATTGGCGGCGATGATTGTATGCGGTTATTGCCGTGGCTTGATGGTGCGTTAATTGGGCGTAACCCCAAACTTCTGATGGGGTTCTCCGATACTACGACGCTATTGTGGTTCGCACATATGCAGGGGATGGTCACGTTCCATGGGCCGAGTGTGATGGCCGGTTTGGCACAGGTGACATACGTACCGGCCTACTACCGTCAGCACTATCATCAGATGCTGTTTGCGCCAACCGATACCTACACGTACCAGCAGGCGTTGCAGTACAGCGACGGCTATACGGATTGGCGCGATACCACCCAGCGTAACCGCCCCAAAGCGTGGCAGTATAGTCGGGGTTGGCAGTGGCTTCAGGGAACAGGTCAGGTGCGTGGTCAGTTGATTGGTGGGTGTGTTGAGGTGCTTGAATTCACCAAGGGGACGCGCTATTGGCCGACGGCAGATTTTTGGTATCACAAAATTGTCTTTTTGGAGATGTCCGAGGAAAAACCATCAACGACACAGGTTATTCGATGGTTGCGCAATTATGGCTTGCAGGGTGTATTTGATCGTATTAGTGGGCTCATCATCGGGCGCCCACGCGATTACACGATAAATGAGCAAATTAGCCTTGATGCGGCGATTGTGCGCGTCGTGCGCGATGAATTCGGCGCGAAGTCGTTACCGATTATTACCAACGTCGATGTGGGGCACACCGAGCCACAACTGATTGTGCCACTCGGTGTGCAGGCCGAAATTGATTGTCAGGCGCAGACGCTTACGCTGTGCGAGCCGTGGTTGCGCTGAGCGGTCGGTAGTGCAGGAGCGCCATGGCCACCGCAAGAGCTGCAGTAATAACAGTGGCCCACATGCCGGCTTGTGCGGGCGTAATCGGGAAGGTCAGTGCAGGATGGTGTCCGAAGTTGTAGTCAACGTAGATTGACAACCCGAGCCATGCAATTGCCCCGAAGCGGATGGATTTGGCCACGGTAATCAACGCCGGCCAGAGCACTAACCCTTGTCCAGCCATGGCGAGGTGGACGATGACGAGGCCTATTTCGAGTG
>VGPG01000112.1 GCA_016875555.1 Chloroflexota bacterium
TGCTAGGCGGGTGCGTTCGGCCAACATGGCTTTTTCGCGTTCGCCAGCTAGGAGCGACGCCGTTTGGGTCGACACACGGTGCTCGAGTTGTGTACTCAACTCCTGCAGGGCCTCGGCGTGGGCGGCGTTTTGGAGCGATGAGCGATGTAAATCATTGGCGAGCGTCGCCGTAATCACAGATGCCGCAATGAACAGTGACGACCAAAAGATCATCGATACCGCCATGAAGACGGTCACCTGTTCAGGTTCGCTGATGACGCGTGAACGCACAAAGTCGTAAATAACGAAATTTGTCTCTTGAGAGATTGACCAGGCAGAGAGCCCAACCACAATCATCGAAACGATGGCCAACAAGATGCTCATGCGCGTGTTATAGATGACACTCGCAACGCCTATCGGCAAAATCAGCAATGCCGGAAAGAAGGTATGTGCGCCAAATCGCAACGTTACGACAGTCACAGCAACTGTCCAAAATGACAACAAAATCATCGCAGATACATTTGGCTGCCCCATACGTAAGAATAAGAGTGATGTGATTGACACAATCACAATTGAGACGCTTGGCGGGAGCCACGGTGGCCCCTCACGGAGTTCGTTCGGCATACCGACCAACGGGAAGGCATTTTGGTAGATGTAATTAAAAATGCCAATCACCACCAGACTTACCAATGCAGGCAAAACAAGCACAACCGTGCTCCGTCGCATAATGCGACTACGCCATGCATGCGGATTTACCGAAGTTGTATGAATGTCTAATGGAGGTTTAATCATTGAGGCGTACCTTTCATTAGGTTCATTATACGGGCCATGCGTTATTTCGCATCACACAAACAGGTGAATGCCCGGCCATCACAGTCCTACGTGCACAAATGCTGCACCAATCGCTATAACAGCGTCACATCAAGAGGAGAAGTTCGATGCAACATCGAGTTCGTACCGGTTCATTCGCCACACTGCTCTGCATGCTCATCATTACAAGCATGCTTGCTGCCTGTGGAGCACCTGCTGCCAGTGAAAATGCCGATGCCGACATGACGACCGTAACCCGTGGCAATATTACCGCCACAGTCAGCGGGAGCGGCAGTATTTCAGCTGCGAGCACCGTGAATTTGGCGTTTCAAACAAGTGGTACTGTTGCAGAAATCCTCGTTGATGAGGGCGATACAGTGACATCAGGACAAGCACTCGCCATCCTCGATACGCGCGATTTGGCACTCCAGGTTGCATCAGCCAAAGCCGCCCTAGATAGTGCGAATGCCCGTTTGGCCCAGGTAACACAAGGCAGCACCCGCCCAACCGAACTCGCATCAGCCCAGGCTCAACTCGCCTCGGCCCAGGCCCAACTCGCATCAGCTCGCGAACGACTTGCGGCTCTACGCAACCCGTCACCATCGGCGATTAGCAGTGCGGAGTTACGCGTCACCCAGGCTCAAACGACGTTGCAGACGACACGTGATAACGCATCCGCAACCAAAACCAAAGCCGAGATAGACCTGACCAAGGCGAGTGAATCACTCCTGCAAGCACAATCGAAGTTTGTCAACGCCCGTGATAATTGGAGCTGGGTGCAAGACTTCGGTACCGATCCTTCCACGGGTCGGCGCATCAGTGATGCCGCCGAAAACACCTACCGCGATTCGTTTGTGGCCGCAGAATCGGCGGTGCGCACCGCCGAACAGACCGTTGTCCAAGCACAAGTTACCGTCAACAACGCCCGCGAAGCAGAAATCGCCAATGTTGCGCAGGCTGAACAATCACTCAAAGACGCTCAAGTACAACTCGATGCATTGCGCAATCCGACCGCCAGCGATATCGCCGCCGCAATTGCCACTGTCCAACAGAACGAAGCTGCTGTGGCATCGGCACAAGCACAGCTCGACAAAATCGTTGTCCCTGGTACCGAGACCGATGTAGCCATCCAGCAAGCCGCCGTTACACAAGCCGAACAATCGCTTGCCCAAGCGCAACTGCGTCTCGACAATGCGACGCTCAAAGCTCCGTTTGCTGGCGTCATCTCCGCCGTCAATTTGGTGGTCGGTCAGGTGACAAGTGGTACCGCAATTCAACTCATCGACCGTGATCCACTCCGCATCGAGTTAAGCCTGAGCGAAAACGACATTGTTCAGGTGGCAGTCGGTGATCCAGTGGATATCACTGTTGACGCAATCCGTGACTGGCAACAGAGTGGCTCGATTACCGCCATCGCCCCGGCCGCTGACACCTCAAGTAGCGTGGTTGCCTATAGCGCACGCATTGACTTCAGCGATGACGATCCTCGGTTACTAGTAGGAATGACCGCCAATTTAACAATTGTCACCGAACAGCGCGAGAACGTGCTGATTGTGCCGAATTCGGCGCTCTTACCCAAGGGCACTGGACGCGTCGTCCAGGTGATGGGCGATGACGGCCAACCCCAAGAAATTGATGTCACCGTCGGCATCAGTGACGGGATTGTCAGCGAAGTCTTGAGTGGGCTCGAAGAGGGTCAGAGCATTATTGCCACTCCGACGAGTCGCACCAACGATGGCCCAGACGGCCCATTCGGTCGCTAAAGGAGCCTAACCATGACCGCCATGATTACCATAGAGGGTATGACCAAAGTCTACAAAATGGGTGACATTGAAGTACACGCCCTACGTGGCGTTGATGTCACCATCAACAAGGGTGAATTCGTTGCCATCATGGGTCCATCTGGGAGTGGCAAAAGCACACTCATGAACATGATTGGCTGTCTCGATACACCAACAACCGGACGCTATGCCCTCGACGGCATCGAAGTTTCATCGCTCAACGACAACCAACTCTCGTCGGTACGCGCCCGCAAGCTCGGTTTCGTCTTTCAACAGTACATGCTCCTACCCCGTCAAACGGCGCTCGCCAACGTCGAAATGCCCATGGTCTACCGTGGCATTCCGGCAGCAGATCGCAAACAGCGCGCTGCGCTGGCTCTCGAAATCGTCGGTATGGGCAACCGCATGGATCACCGCCCCAACGAGCTCTCCGGTGGACAGCAACAACGCGTAGCGATTGCCCGGGCCTTGGCCGGGAGCCCGGCCGTCATCCTAGCAGACGAGCCGACCGGTGCACTCGACAGCAAAACCAGCGAAGAGATTATGCACATGCTGATGCAACTCAATCGCGAACAACAGCTCACCATTATCATTGTTACCCACGAGGCTGATGTGGCCGCCTACGCCGATCGCATTCTCACCATCCGCGACGGTGTCATCATCGATGATCGTCGTAATCAACGAGGTGCCGCATGACCGAACTACGACGCACCATACAACCCGTCGCCACCGAAAAAGGTGGTGGTCTCAACCTCGGCGAGACGCTCCGCGTCTCCCTCGACAGTCTAGCGGCTAACCGGGTTCGATCGTTTTTGACTATGCTCGGTGTCATCATCGGCGTTGCCTCAGTGGTATCACTGATGACCCTAGGCAACGGTGCGAGCAACGCCATTACTAATCAAGTGGCGTCCATCGGCACCAATTCCCTGACCATCTTTGCCACATCACCAGCAAGTCGCGGTCCGGGTGGTGGTGGTGCGGCCATTACCCCACTCGACATGTCGAATGTGGCAACCATCGAATCATTGCGCCTGCCCATTGTTGGCCCGGTGCCACAGTTCACGTCATCATCCACGGTGATTGCTCCGGCCGCCAACACCACGGCAAATGTGGTGGGAACCACTGCCACCTTCCAAGAGGTGCAATCCATCGTCATGGAGGTCGGCACATTCATCAGTGACGACCATGTACGCTCGGTGGCACAAGTCGTGGTACTCGGTGCCGAACTCAAACAAGATCTCTTTGGCGACGGCGTTGCCATCGGCGAGACGGTACGCATTGCCGGCAAACCACTGCGCGTCATCGGGGTCATGGAGCTCAAAGGTGGCGGCGGCTTTGGTTCGCTCGATGACCAGGCCTACGTGCCGATTAGTCTGGCCCAACAACGCCTCTTCTCCGCACGCACGGCGAATGGCCAGTTGCGCGTCAACACGATTACCGTGTCGGTTCTTGACGCCAAAAACATCGACTTCGTACAAGAGCGCATCGAGATGGCATTGCGCGATCAACGCAACATTGCCCCTGGTGCGCAAGCAGATTTCAGCGTGATTAATCAGGCGGCTTTTTTGAGTACACTGACCCAAATCACCGGCTTATTGACCACGTTCCTAGCCGCCATTGCTGGCATCTCACTGCTCGTCGGTGGTATCGGTATCATGAATATCATGCTCGTCAGCGTCACAGAGCGCACACGCGAGATCGGGTTACGTCGCGCCGTTGGCGCGCAGAGTCGCGACATTTTGTTGCAATTCATGATCGAGGCAACCGTGCTGAGTCTCTTTGGCGGGATTATCGGTGTCCTGGTTGGGAGCATCTTGCCGATTGTCTTGACCGCCATGGGCACACTCGATGCGCCCATCACGCCCGATTCAGTGATTATTTCACTCACGGTCGCCATTGCCACCGGGCTCTTCTTCGGCATCTGGCCGGCACGCCGTGCCGCCAATCTCAACCCCATCGAGGCCTTGCGTCACGAGTAGCGTGCACGACGCCTCGGCCCGGCTGATTTACTGCGCGATATCAGCCGGGTTTTTGTGTCCACCAAAGATCGTCACTTGCTGCGAGTGAATCATCGTACTCCCTAAATTGTGTGTACACCAACGATGGCGATAGTTTTTCCACATCTGACTCTGCTGCGCCATCGTCACATCACGTGCCATGTAGTTGATGACCTGTCGCGACGCAATCACGATCACCTTCCGCTGTGCACGACTCAATGCCACATTGAATCGGCGCATATCAAACAAAAAGCTCTCGTTACGCTGTATGTAGTCGAGCTGACTCTCGGTAGCACTCACAATCATGACGTGGCGTTCACTCCCTTGATAGCGCTCCACCGTATCAATGCCGGGCACCTCGGTATCGCCGAACATCTGCAACGGATTTTGGGGCAAATGAGGGCGCAACATGTCACGGATGGTGCTCCGTTGCAAACGATGTGGCACCACCACCCCAAAACCCGTGGTCGCGTCATACTGGGCCTTGATCAGTGGGAGCAGAATACGCACGACCAAATCTGCCTCGAAGTGATTACTTGAACGGCTATCATGTTCATCGTGCTCAACCAGGATTAACGGGTAGTCGGGATGCAACACGGCCGCCGCAAATCCCTCGGCGACAATGACCGGCATCTGATGATTATTGTGAGCCGCACGGAAGTTAATGCCATCATGCTGATAAATCTCGTGACGCAAAAAGTCTGCCAGGCGTGGCGGTACACGATAACTCAGATCGAGCTTTACCATCGGCACGGGTGCACCAAACAAGGTGTGGCTGTCGAGCAGATAATCGAACAGCGCCCGATAGACCGGATACCGCACAAAATTACGCCGTTGCTCGCGCTCCCACGTATGACTGACAATCGCCGGCATTTGTCGTGGATCGCCGACCACGAGTACAAGACCATCGTGTGCGAGTGGTTGTGCGGCAATCATGGCCTGCGGCAAGCTCATCTGTGATGCCTCGTCCAGAATCAACAAATCACACCACGTGTCACCCGCCGCACCGAGTGATTCCATGCTTGAGGGCGTAGCCCCCACCACACACCAGCGATTAGCATGAATGTCGGTCAAGATTGGCTGTTTTTGCATGTACACGCTCACCATACCATCGGGATAGCGCTCATCGTTCCGTTTGTACCGAAACAAACGGAGCGCCTTGAGCATCTCCGCAAATGGGTGATTACGCCGAATCAGCTCTTCTTTGACTTTGGCCAAATTACTGATGACCGCATACACGGCGGCATGCGTCTGACAGCTGACGCCAATGCGCAACGGGCGATTGCTCTTCATGGCCGCATAGACGCGTGCCATGATGGCGTGCGCCGTCGTAAATGTCTTGCCAGTGCCTGGAGGTCCCTGCACCAACAACAACGGCGTATCGTGGTGTTCCATCACATACCGGCGCGCATCCCCCACAAACACTGGTCCACCGAGCGCCTCACACGCCTCGCCATAGGCGCGCATGTGGGTTGGGTCAAATCCACGTACCGCCGGTTGCTCGCCGATTAACCGGCGATACATGGCATTGCGGTAGGGATCCTTGGCCACGTTTTGCAAGGCTCGATTGGTAATCCCACCGGGAATATTGTCAGGCGTTACGTCGAGCACATACTGGTCACCATGTTCGGGCACAAATACTTCACCACTAAAGCCATACGGCGCTTGTCCCTGGCTGTCGTTCATTTCGATGATTAACTCATACGCGCCCGATTCGCGCAGTGTCCGCTGGACGATTTTGATGCGCATCGCAAAGCGCAAGAGTTGGCGTGGCGATGGTACTCGCCCGTTGCGCCCCACCACCGACGACATCACCGCCTCGCTCTGTTCCCCTGCGAGCACCGACATGCCGATTTGTGTGGTCACATCGGGCAGCTCGGGAGAGGTTACGATGCGCACACACCAGCGCACCTGCTGCATCGGCAATGGTTGATTTTGGGCGGCAGCACGACGCAAACTCACCAAACGGGCATGGTTGGCACTATCCTGCCACTCATCACGAAATTCGACGATGATCGCAGTGCCCATGCGTACCCGATTCATCGGCCAAATCTCTCGCTCTTGTAGCCAATTGCTGACCTCTGCGACCCGTTCATACTGCATGAACTCGGTCAGTGCACCAATCAGCGTGGTAGGCGCTGCATGCGTATCATGCAAAGAGCGAATATCCACGATCGCGCAACGCGTATTGAACCAGCGGCCGTGACGTTTGGCGACATATTGCAAGGCCGACAGGCGGTGCATGCTATAGGCACGCAACACATCAACCGTCACCGGTCGGTACGGCGCAAACACATCTTCAACATTGGGCGTGGGTGGTGGTAACGCGCGCCACGCCGCATATGCGTATTCGAGCGGGATATTACTACTAAAGCGCGCACGTGCCGTGTAGAACTCGTTCATTACCGGCATCTTTCCAGTCGCATCAAAATGATGCGAACGGAGCAATGATCGATAATCGTACTGGTTGTCCTGCCACTTGAATCCTAGTTGACCGGCAATCCCCATCAAGCTCGGCACATGCGTGCCGACACGATTATTGGCCTTGACCTCGTCGTGGAGCACCGTCATCAAATCAGGACCATCAACACCAGGGATTGACGTCATGAAATCATGCCAGTGATGTGCCGCTGGCATGGTGTCGCAATGACGCGCCATCAACGCCAACAACGTATGCCACGTTTGTGCCTCGTAGACGACCATCTGGAACGGCGCAGGCGCGCCGATATGGCGATGCCAGACTTGGGCGATTTCACCCAGCCAACGCGTTACCATGTGCGCCTCTGTCTCGGCAGTTGGCACTGACTCGCTCACCACGACGACCGGATACGTCGCCACCACCGTCCCATGAAGATGGCGCTCCAATAATGCTGACAACTGCCAGACCGATCCACCGATATGGTCGTGATGCACCTCCACGTACATGATGACGGCATCCGGGTTGTGGTCTGCATCAATGCGTGGCAATGTCATCGGCGTATGCAACGGCAAGTACGCAACCAAGGCGTTCTGGTCAAATTGCCGATTTCGAATTTGTTGTGCGCGTGCAATCAACACATCAAGGTGTGGGCCAAGATGATCATCACGCCCGAGTTGTTGTACGACCGCTTGTTGCGCCACTGGCGTCTTGAGTCCTCGTTGATCATCAACGCTCTTGAGGTCGGCGAGTTGCATCACGGTGGTGACTTGATGACTCCGCAAAATGCGCCGGCTTTCGGCATCGAGATAGGGAACCAAGGCAATGTCGCGTTGCTGCGCCACATGCGCCATGCACAACTCCATGAAGCTACACCCCTCACACTTCGTGCTGATGGTAAAGGGTAAATGCTCAATCCGTGTCTCTGTTGCGTGGTGCAACGTCGAGTCATCATCGTACGCAAACAGCCTCATTGCGTCATCACGGAGTTGCGCCGAATTCCGTACCACATCGAGACACACGCTATCAACACCAAAGTACTCCTTGGCGGCCAATTGCATCTGTTGAATGCGCAGTCGTTCATGCACATCGTTCTCAATGTGGTGCGGTATCTGATGCACAACACCGGTCGTTATCTCAGGACAGTCATCGTTCTCAAATATCTTTTCGAGCATGACATGGTACAAGGCTACCTGCAGTTGATGCTCGTTTTTGACGGCAAACGCCGACTTGATATCAGCAATCAATACCTCGACACGCCCATCAACACGCCGGTACAACCGTATCAAGTCTGGGCGCCCACTCACGTGCCAATCAAAAATCGTAACCTCAAGATTGGCCTGTAACAAGAAGATGGTCTCGCCGAACGCAATCGTACGCACCATGCGTAGCAATTCAACATTATGTAATGCATCAATACTGCCGAGTGACTGAATCGACCACTCTTGCGCCGCTAATGCCCGATTAAATTGTGTCTCGAATTGCTGTCCCACGACGGCAGGGAGTGGCGTCGGTGCCTGCGGATGCACACCATGTCGACGCATGACTTGTTGCATCTGCCCTCGTCCCGCATTACTCTCGTATACGCGCAAACGTAAAAACCGCGCACAACTATCCAGCCGCTTATGCTGTGCTAAATCGGTCGGCGAAATACGGCGCGTCCCATCACTTTGAATCGGAATATCAAAACGCTCATTATGTATTGTCATGCATGACTCCAGCCATACGTTGTGGTGGTATATGCGGATATGGTGTAGTATAGCCCCTCTATCGTTGATTCAGCAAAAATGCTATACTAGCGCCAATCCACCCATCACTCGAGACACCATCATGTCAGCATGCCCTCACCACCAATTTGACCCATTTAGCGCCGATTATTTGGC
>VGPG01000113.1 GCA_016875555.1 Chloroflexota bacterium
GTGTGCATGCTGTGATCGCTGGCTTGGGCTAGATCCAGCTTACTGATGCCACGGCGTTCTGAACTGTAGGTACGCGTCACGCGATAGACGATGGCATTGACTTCGAACACCAATTCGACCATCATCAAGGCTTCGCCACGGCTGATGAGTTCGCGCGTCTCTGAAACGCGCGCTTCGCCCCATAACGCCCAGTGAATGGCCTCGAGGAAAGACGATTTGCCAGCACCGTTTTCGCCGGATATACAGGCAATCTGCAGTTGGCGAAAATCGAATTCAGGGGTGTCACCGCGATAACTCAAAAAATTACGCATTTTGAGGGTTAATGGAATCATGGGAACCTCAATCTATGGCTGTTCTAGCGTGGCGAGTGCACGTTTGATTGATGCGTCAAATGCATCATCTTGGCAAGTTGCCCATATCTCGGGCAGCGAAAGGCGTTGTTTGTGTGCCTCTTGACGTAATGTCTGGAGAATGCGTTTGCCCTCAACCGATTGTACTAGGTGCATCTTCGTCAGGAGTTGTTGTGCTACGGCTGCATCTTGGATGGTACCAAGGTGGTCCTGCACGTCGATTAAGCGCATCAAGGCAAATTCACCGGCTGGTAAGAGTAAATCTGCAAAGCTCTCAAGCAGATACCGTAAGTGTTTTGCTTGGATACGCAAATCGTGTAGTGCATCGTCGTTCATCTTGATGAGCGATTTTGGATGTGGTTTGTTCAAGTCGCATTGTTGGTGTGTTATGCGATTGGCAAGTACCAGCGGCAACGGTTGAATCTGCAAGATCGTGGCATTGTGTGGCGTGGTTACGAATGTGGCAAATTGTTGCAAAAAGAGTTGATGTTTGTTGTCGGTCAGGAGTGCCTGAAAGTTTTGTAGTGCTTTGCGTCGAATCACCGATAACCCGCGTGCAAACGGTGTTGGGAGCTCTGTGACTTCGAGAATTCGGAGTACATGCTCCTCGAAGGCGTCACAATCACGTATTTCACCCAAAAACCGAGCCATGCGACGAAAGCCACGACGGAACTGCGTCAGTATCTCTCCTTCAAAAATCCCCTCACCACACTCAAGAAGCGCGCGCATCTTGCGCAGACTCACACGAATGCGTTGTACATCGTACGCGCTAAACCCATCTACAACTTCGGCTTCGCGTTCGAGCAAGGAACGGAAACGGATGCGCAGGCGCAAGCGTAACACCTCGCTAAAGGAAAATTGTGTGGCATCAAGAGCGGGTGAACTAACCGCGTAACTCGGTTTGGTAATCTGGGCGGCTAGCGAGGTGAGTTGTTCGACGGTATCATCCTCGAGGCCAAGCAAAAACGGTTCGAAATCCCGTTTGCCATTTTGCTGGATGCGCATGATGGTAGCCACGGTTCGTCGATGGTTCTCATCATCGAATGCGGGGAGTGGGATAAAGAGGGCTTCGTCAGCACTACGTTGGATGCCAATCAATACGGTTGCGTGGTGCACCAGGACGTTGTCGAGCGTGTCGGTGTTCGCTGTTGGTGCAATGCAGGCATGGATGCGATGCCACAGATGACGCTTGTCGATGCGATGCGGTATCTCTTGATAAATATATTCAAGAATTCCATCTATTTCGTGTGCACGATGATCAGCGGTTGGCTCAAGCATCATACTATCCCACGATTCGTTGGAATTGGTAGTTGAGATGATGCCTTGTGTCATTTCGACACGCACAAGTGTATTGCCGAGTTGGTCTGTGATGAGTCGTGGATGTGATTTGCTGATGACATGTGCGTTGGGCAGTATCTCGTGAGCAGGAATGTCGTGGGATGCTAGCCATGTAACTACTTCGGCAGGCCATTCACGGCCGTGTAATTCAAAAGATGCAACGAGCTCAAGGGTATTTTGGTCAATGATTCGATGCCAACGCATGATTTGAGGTTCTTTGGTGTGAACCACTATAGAAAGTGTGTGTTGCGACGCATGCAATGCACGGGTTGGCGTATCAAAAAAGACAATATGTTCTGTTGTAGAACGTAGTGGTTCTATGGCATACGAAAGCAGTGTCCTGCGTTGAAACAACCGCTTGGCAACGGCATTGTCAATGATTTGTATGGTAATGATGTTGTCTGTTGCCATGTATGCATTCTAATAATAGAAGAGCGATATCAGTATTATAAGTTAAAGTGCAAATCCCATGTAACAAGCGTGTGTCAGCCGAAACACCTTTGTATTGAGATGTGCAATCTGCGATACACCGTCTGCACATCTGACATCCGTTGCGCTTCGTGCTATAATGCCGAAGAAATACATAATTCGTTGCGCCACTTCGGCGCTTTTCAGTACGGAGTTTTCGGTGAAGGTTACAAGTGAGCGCTTGCCGCGCAGCATCATGCAGTTGACGATTGAACTCGAAGAGACGTTGGTTGAGAAGGAACTCGACCGTGCCGCGCGTAGCTTATCACAAAAAGTGCGCGTTCCAGGCTTCCGTCCTGGCAAAGCACCACGTGCCATCCTTGAACGATTCTACGGCCGCCCGGCCTTAGTTGAAGAGGCCACTGACGGCATAATCAACGCAGGCTTTCGTAAAGCACTCGAACAAGAAGGTATTGAACCGATTGCACAGGCCAACGTGGTTGACGTGCAATTTGCGAATTCACCGTATACCTTTGTCGTGCATGTGCCGGTTGAGCCGATTACCAAAATCGCTGATTACAGCGGCATCAAAGTGCCCTACTCAGTACCTGCCGTGACCGATGAAGTGTTACAACGGGCCCTCGACGACTTGCGTGAAAAGCATGTCGTCCTGCGTGAACCAGAAGAAGCACGTGCTACGAAGCAGGGTGATTTGGTTACTGCCGAAGTCGATGTGCGCAAGGATGGAGCGTCAATTAACGGACGTGTGGACGGTCAGCCAGCGCCAAGCACTGATCTGATTCTCGAACCGGGTCGTTTGATTCCTGGGTTGATGGAAGGTGTGATAGGCATGAATGTGGGCGACCACAAAGACATTGAAGCCACCATGCCCGACGATTACACTGACGAAGCACTGCGCGGATCTAAGGTTGTCTTTGATGTGACGGTTCGTCGCATTCAAGAGCGTGTGCTGCCGGATTGGGATGAGTTGCCAACGCTCGAAGAGAGTGAAGGTTCAATGGCCGACCTCAAGCACAAAACAAGTGACGATCTCGCCAAGAATGCCCGACAGAACGCCGAAAATCGTGTGGTAAATGAATTCATTGACACCTTGGTAGCCGGTGCAGAGTTCGACTACTCCGATATCATGATTCAACAAGAGGCTGATCGCTTGTTGCAAAGCCAAGAGGCCGAGTACGTGCGTTATGGCACGACTGCCGAGGCCGTATACAAGCAAATGGGGCGAAGCCGTGATGAATTCGTGAAGCAAATGTTGCCTCAGGGTAAGGAGCGCCTCAAACGCAATCTGGTGATGCGCGAATTCATTACGGCCGAAGGCATTACCATCGGTGATGATGATATCGATGCTGAGATTGAAGAGATGGTCAGTGTCTACCCAGCAGAGCAGCACGAAATGATGAAGAGCATTCTGCGCAGCCAACTCTTGACCACGGTTGCAAATGGTGCGCTCGATAAGAAGGTGCGGGCACGTATCATCGAAGTCGCAGGTGTTGTTGGCGATGCCACCCCGGCGACAAAGAAGAAGAGTGCCAAGAAGGGCGCTGAGGAGAGTGCTCCAGCCGCCGAAACACCCAAGAAGAAGAGTGCCAAGAAGGATGCTGAGGAGAGTGCTCCAGCCGCCGAAGCACCCAAGAAGAAGAGCGCCAAGAAGGATGCTAAGGAGAGTGCTCCAGCCGCCGAAGCACCCAAGAAGAAGAGCGCCAAGAAGGATGCTGAGGAGAGTGCTCCAGCCGCCGAAGCACCCAAGAAGAAGAGCGCCAAGAAGGCCGATTAACCTGACCGGTATTCGTGGAGGTAATGATATGTCACAAAAGTCTCCGTATCATGTGGTCGGTATGGCCCCACTAGTCGAGCAGTTGATTCCCACTGTGGTTGAAACGACTGGACGTGGCGAATACCGTTCTGATATTTACTCACGCCTGCTCAAAGAGCGGATTGTTATGCTGAGTACGCCGCTCGAAGATCAAATTGCCAACTTGATTGTGGCGCAATTGCTCTTCTTGGAGCATGAGAACCCAGAGCGTGACATCATGTTGTACATCAATAGCCCGGGTGGCTCGATTACTGCTGGGCTGGCGATTTATGACACTATGCGAATGATTCGACCAGCTGTGGCAACTGTGTGTCTTGGCATGGCAGGGAGCATGGCAACGATTTTGTTGGCGGGTGGTACCAAGGGTAAGCGGTATAGTTTGCCAAACTCCACCATCCACATGCATCCGGCCGGTGGTGGCGCCCGCGGATACGCACCTGATGTCGAGATTATGGCGCGCGAGTTACTGCGTGAACAGCAAATCATTCGTGAGTTGATGGCCGCTGACACTGGTCAGACCATCGAGCGCATCGCTAGTGACTTTGATCGAGACCTGTTTATGAGCCCAGAACAGGCCAAAGAATATGGCATCATCGATCAAGTGCTCACCCGTGACGCTCTCCAACAACAGTCGCTCTAATCGGTGCGTGCGTGGCTCGCTGATACACCGCCACCGTGGGCGTATCAGCGAGCACCGTTATTTTTTGTATGAGGTGTGACATGGCAACCAACGGCCGCGGCGTCTATCATTGTTCCTTTTGTGGACGAAGTCAAGATGAAGTGCAACGCCTGATTGCAGGTCCACCCCCTATTTTTATCTGTGACGAATGTGTGGGCATCTGCAATCAGGTGATTGCCGAAGAACGCCAACGCGCTCAACCGACGCTGACGAATGTTGACCAGTTGATGAAACTGCCGATTCCACGTGAAATCCGCAGTCACCTCGATGCATACGTGATTGGGCAAGAGCGCGCCAAGGTTATGCTCTCCGTGGCGGTGTACAACCACTACAAGCGGATACGTGCACGACAACAAGATGCAAATGTTGAGATCGGCAAAAGCAATATTCTCCTCATTGGACCAACGGGAAGTGGCAAAACGTTGCTTGCGCAGACGCTTGCTAAAGCCCTCGATGTGCCGTTTGCTATTGCTGATGCTACTGCACTCACCGAGGCAGGATACGTCGGTGAGGATGTTGAGACGATTCTTTTACGACTTATACAGGCGGCAGATGGTGACGTCGAGCGTGCCAAAACGGGCATTCTGTATATCGATGAAATCGACAAAATTGGCAGAAAAGCCGATAACCCTTCAATTACCCGTGATGTGTCAGGCGAAGGTGTGCAGCAGGCCTTGCTCAAGATCCTCGAGGGCTCTGTAGCGCATGTTCCACCTGTGCCAGGACGCAAACATCCACAACAGGAGTACATTGCCTTCGACACCACACAAGTGCTGTTTATTTGTGGTGGTGCGTTTGAAGGGATTGATAAGCTGATTGCTAATCGCGTTGGACAGCAACGTGCAATTGGCTTCGCTGCAGGTACACCAGTCAGCCCAAATGCCTCTCCTGAACATCTGCTCGATGCGATTACTCCGGATGATTTGTTGAAGTACGGCTTCATTCCAGAGTTTATTGGGCGCATTCCTGTGGTTGCACCTTTGCGTCCGCTCGATCTTGATGCAATGCGACGGATATTGACGGAGCCGAAGAATGCTGTTGTTAAGCAATATCAGCAATTGCTGGCCATGGATGACGTGCAACTAGAATTTACCGATGACGCGATTGATGCAGTGGCTGCGGCTGCGCTCAAATCGGGTACTGGTGCTCGTGCGTTACGCAGTATCCTTGAGTCTGTACTGCTTGACGTCATGTTTGATGCTCCATCGCAGCCACAACTAGAGCGGTGTGTGATTACTGCCGACGTCATCGAAAAACGTGCTGCACCGTTGCTTGTCTACCACAATGATGATGCGGTTTCACGAATTTCTGACGCAAGTTAAATTGACTATTCACAAAGAGTCTATTTTGTGTGTATAATGTACTACACGTGGTCGTATAACAGAGATGTGCCGTATAATCGAACGTATCAACAGGTAGACATTTCTGTAAGGGATTCCTCGTACTTTTGTGACGCTCTCTGAGCGTTACTTTTTGGGCAAGTTAAATTACTACAAAAGGTGGTACTACCATGAAGTTAACGCGCAGAGTTTCAGATCGTGGCGACCAAGTGACGCAACGTCGTGTGCTTTTTGCAGACGATGATCCGTCAATTGCGACGCTAATCCAGGTCACATTGAGCGGTCCGCGATATGATGTGGTGGTGGTGAAGAATGGCTTAGAAGCACTCAAGACATTCACCAACGGTGCATTTGACATTGTGTTGCTCGACGTGATGATGCCCTATGTTGACGGGTTCGAAGCATGCAAGCGGATTCGCGAGCAATCAGATGTACCAATTATCATGCTGACAGCGCGTGATGGCACCGATGATGTATTGCAAGGATTTGAACTTGGCAGTGACGATTACATAACTAAGCCGTTTAAGACGGTGGAGTTGATTGCGCGTATTGAGGCCATTCTGCGACGTGTTGAGGGGATGAAAAATCGCCAAGCGCCGACGATCGTGCGTGTAGGTGATATCGAGATTGATGCCCCACGACATCGTGTCACATTAGCTGGTGACGAAATCAACTTGACGCCAATGGAGTTCGAGCTGCTCTACTTCTTGGCGGCAAACGTCGGAGAAGTCTTTGACCGCGAGACGTTGTTCCAAGAAGTGTGGGGGTATGATTACGTCGGTGAGACGAATCTTGTTGATGTATGTGTACGTCGTTTGCGCGAAAAGATTGAGTCTGAGCCATCGAAGCCGCGGCGTATTTTGACAGTGCGTGGCGTGGGGTACAAAATGGCTGATGCGAACGCAACCGAGAGTGTGCCAGCCGTCAATGAGCCCGTCACTGAGCCGTTGAGCGCGTATGCAACAGATGACGCACCGGCTGCGGGGCGATAGTTTGTTGGAATAGCCAAAACGAATCGACATACGTAGTGCGGGGTTGGGTGCCTAGGCACCCAACCCCGCACTACGTAGTTCACCGAATACGGATTAATCGTCGCTGGCTGGTTCGTCGCCCTCGTCATCGTCACTTGCATCGAACATGTCAACGCCAACCATATCGCCCAGATCGAGGATGCGCTTCTGCTTCTGGGTATCGTCTTCCGGCTCGTCTGCAGCCATTGCTACCACGGTATCTTGGTCGTCAAGGGATACCACTCGTACACCTTGGGCAGCTCGTCCGCATGCGCGAATTTGGCTGGCTTGTGTCTTCAGAACAATCCCGTTACTCGTGATGAACGTGAGGAGCATGTCTGCATCAATGACGCGTGCTATGGCAATCGTATCACCTTCGTTGATGCCCATTGTTTGCATGCCTTGCGTGCCACGGCCTTTGGGGCGGTAGAGGTTGACTGGCGTGCGTTTTCCTTTGCCATTTGAGGCAATCGTGACGAGTTGCGAGTTGGCAGCCAGGGCTGGCACGATGATGTCCATGCTAATTACTTCGTCATGATCGCGCAGATTGATGCCGCGTACGCCGCTCGCAGGGCGACCCATCGAGCGCACTTGTGCCTGTTTGAAGCGTAGCGTCTTGGCGTGGCGCGTGGTAAGCACGATGTCCTCATCGCCGGCTGTGGTCGTCACCCATCCGAGTTCATCGCCATCTTCGAGGCCAATGGCAATTAAGCCATTAGAGCGAACCATGCTGTACTCTTCGAGCAGTGTACGTTTGATTTTGCCGCGTCGGGTTGCCATCAGCAGGTATTTGGCGTGGTCGTAGTCAGGTACTGACAGGACCGATGTAACGTTTTCGTTCGGTTGTAGGTCGATTAAATTGACGAGTGGTAAGCCCTTGGCCGTGCGACTCGCATCGGGCACTTCATGTGCTTTCAACCGATAGACGCGTCCGGTATTCGTGAAGAAGAGGAGATCATGCATCGTATTACAGGTGAGAATATGTTGCATAAAATCTTCTTCACGCATGGCCGCACCTTTGATGCCACGACCACCACGACGTTGTGTTCGGAAGACCTCTGGTGCTTGGCTTTTGATGTAGCCGCGGTCAGAGAGGGTGATGAGTAACTTGGCATCGGGAATCAAGTCTTCGTCGTTGACTTCGCCATTCACGCCGTACACAATTTGCGTGCGACGGGCATCGCCGTACTTCTCTTCGAGGTACTTCATGTCGGCCTTGATAAGGCTATTGAGCTTGGCTGGATTGACCAAAATTTCTTCGAGCTCCGCAATGGTTTTGCGAATTTCGCCGAGTTCATCCTCGATGCGTTTGCGCTCGAGGGCTGCCAAGCGCCCAAGTTGCATGTCCAAGATGGCGTTGGCTTGCGCTTCGCTGAAGCTGTAATCGCGCATCAAGTTGTTGCGTGCAGAGTCACGAGTGCGTGAATCGCGAATGGTCTGTATGACTTCATCCAGAATGTCAATGGCACGTTTGAGCCCCTCCAAAATGTGGGCGCGTGCTTTGGCCTTGTCCAAGTCAAACTCGGTACGGCGACGAATAATCTCACGGCGATGCTCAATGTACTCTTGGAGCATGCGCTTGAGGGTCATCAGGCGTGGCTGTCGGCCACG
>VGPG01000114.1 GCA_016875555.1 Chloroflexota bacterium
GCGTGAGTCTCCCGAGGTTATCATCTGAATCCTCGTCATTGCATGACCACCTAGCCCAAACCGTAGCGGCAAGGCACGTCCTTGCCGCAAAAGAGGAACGAAATGCAGGTGGCCGTGCCATCTTCTCCTGGGGATTTGGTTGATGCCTCAAAGGAGACTGCACGCCGGGATGAAGCAACGAGCGCCCACAATCAATGGCCGGCATGCAGTGACGAGGGGAGTGTTGTAGGGAGCGTGGCACGCTGCACCCACAATAAATCAGGATCGTGGCTGGGAATCTAGTGGGAAGAACCGTGGTCGGCTACACGTAAGGGCGTCCGACAGGGCGCCTGGATTTTGTCGAGCACGCAAGGAGACTGCACGCCGGTGTAGGCATGATGAGCGCCCTATGTTGCTGTCCAGCATGCAGAGACGAGGGGATTGGAAGGGGCGCACTGCGGTGCGCCCCCATGGATTTTGGAGGCCATAAGGGATTGACATCTATACCTCAACCTTGTACCATACCTTTAATGCAAATTTGATAGTGTAAAAATTACAATTACACGAGGTGACGGTGATGGAACGAATTGGATTTGGGTTAATAGATGCGCAACGTGGGTTTATGCCGACCGAGGTTGGGGCGGCATTGGGCGTGGCCGGATTTGGTGAGTTAGGTGTGGCCGAGGGTGAGGCGATTGTGCCCTTAGTGAACCGGGTCATGGCCGAGGTGACTGCACGTGGTGGATATGTGTTTACCACGCAAGATTGGCACCCGGCGGCCACGGCGCATTTTAGTGCGACGCCCAACTTTACCACGACGTGGCCGGTGCATTGTGTAGCCGAGACGGCGGGGGCTGATTTTCATCCGCAGCTGGTGTTCCCCACGGGCACGGCACACTTTCGCAAAGGGATGGATGTGCTGGTGCGTGGTGAGGATGATACGAGCTATAGCGGCTACTATGCCACCGACGCCAATGGCGCCCGCCTGCCCGATGTGTTGCGAGCTCAAGGGGTGACGACGCTGTACCTTGCAGGGTTGGCGCTCGATTATTGTGTCGGCAGTACTGCGCTTGATGTGGTGCTGCACGTGGGTATCTCGGTGGTGGTGTTGCTCGATGCCACCCGCCCGGTAGCAGCGGAGACAGGTGCTGCCATGGTCGAACGCTTTGGGCAGATGGGTGTGACGGTGGCACAATGCGCCGATCTCTTGCAGCCACAGGGGCATTAAATGACACACGACCTGACGATGATGGCGCCACCCGCTGTACCGACGTTGAGTGCCGGGCTTGACTACTACAAATTCACCATGTCGCAATTGCAGTACGAGCAGATGCCTGCTGTGCAGGTGACATTTGGGTTAATCAATCGGAGTGCAGTGCGTTTGGCCGACATGATTGATGTTGCTGCCCTGCGGCAGCAGCTTGAGTCCGTGCGCGCCCGTGGATTTGGCGCAGACGAGCTGGCGTATCTGGCCGGGTTGCAGACGAGTCAAGGGTCGCCGGTGTTTGCGCCGCGCTACCTTGAGTGGCTATCAACGGCGCGTCTGCCGGCGGTAGAGGTGTGGGTCGATGGCGATGTGCGGGTGCAGACGAGTGGCGACTGGCCGTTGGTGACGTTCTGGGAGACGGTGGTGATGAGCGCCATCAACCAGCATTACTTTGCCGGATATGTACGCACCCACGGCTTGTCATTGACCGACGTGTATGCCGAGGGGATGCGCCGGCTCGATACCAAAATCGCCGTGTTGCACCAACACTCGGGCATCAAAATCGTTGATTTCGGCACCCGGCGACATTTTGGCTTTGACTGGCAGACGCAGGTGGTGGCGCACCTGCACCAGCAGTGCACCAATCAGCTAATCGGCACCTCGAATGTGGCCTTGGCGCGGCAGTTTGGCCTGCGCCCGATTGGGACTTTTGCGCACGAGATGCCGATGGTCTATGCGGCGGTGGCCGAGCATCAAGGGCGCGAGGTACGTGATTCGCATCAACGCTTTTTGCATGATTGGTATGCGCGGTACGGCGCCGATTTGTCGATTGCCTTGACTGATACCTTCGGCAGCGGCTTTTTCTTTCACGATTTTACGCCCACACAGGCACAAACCTGGCGCGGGGTGCGGCATGACTCTGGCGATCCGCTGGCGTTTGGTGAGCGCGTGATTGGCTTTTATCAGCGGCATGGGATTGATGCGCGCACCAAGACGATTGTGTTTAGCGATAGTTTGACGATCGAGCGGATTGTTGAGCTCTACCGACGTTTTGCCGGGCGCATTAATGTGCTGTTTGGCTGGGGCACAAACTTGACCAATGATGTGGGGCTGACGCCGCTGAATATCGTGATGAAAACGACGAGCGCTGATGGGGTGGCCACCGTCAAGCTCAGCGACCATGTTGGCAAGCATATGGGGCCACAAGAGAAGATTGAGCGCTACAAATCGGCGCATTTCAATGCTGTCGGCCACTAGGCTGATTGTTTATAATGCATGGAGAGAGTGCAGGAGGATGCGTCCATGCAACTAAACGAAGCACAACGTGCGGCGGCACAACACGACCAAGGGCATGCACTGGTACTGGCTGGCGCCGGGACCGGCAAAACGAGCACGCTGATTGCCCGGGCCTGTGAGCTGTTGCGGCGTGGCGTCAAGCCCGAACAAATCATCATGGTGACGTTTACGCGCCGGGCCACGCGTGAGATTCGTGAGCGCATGGTGCGCGAGGTCGGCGATAGTGCCGATCAGGTGCGGATTGGCACGTTCCACCGGATTTGTTTGGATATTATGCGCATCGAGCCCGAAAGCTTCGAGATGCGCGGATTTACCGTGATTGACGAAGATGATCGCGAGCAGCTGATGCGGCTGGCGCGTGGCGCCTTGTTGCCCAACGACGCCAATGAGCGCAATAACACGTTGCCCAAAGCGGCGCAGTTGGTGTCGTGGTTGTCGTATGCGCGCAACGCCAATATCCCCGTGTCGGATTATCTCAAACAACAAAAAATCTTCGACGAAAAGCAGTTGGCCGATGTGTTGGCCGTGTACGAGGCCTACGAGGCGCGCAAACAGCGGGCACACTACCTCGATTATGACGATATTTTGCGCCGGTGCACGATGGTGCTGGTGGCGCAGGAGGCCGTGCGCAAGCGGATTATGGCGCGTTTTGCGCATGTATTGGTCGACGAAATCCAAGATACTAGTGCCTTGCAGTGGTTGCTGTTGCGGGCGATGCGTCACCATGCGCAGGTCTATTGTGTGGGCGATGATGCGCAGAGCATTTATGCCTTTCGCGGGGCAGATTTTCGCACTGTCCACAACTTTGCGGATATTTTCAAAAGTGGGCCCAACCGGGCATCGACGTATCGCTTGACCGAAAACTACCGTTCGACCCAAGAAATTCTCGATGTGAGCAACTGGTTGCTCGAGCAGTCGCCGTTGCAATACAAAAAGAAATTGTATGCTGCGCGTGGTAGTGGCAAGCCGCCCATCATGGTCGATTGTGACGACGATTTGGCGCAGGGGTTGTGGATTGCCAATGATGTGGCACAGCGCCAGGCGGCCGGTCTGGCCTTGAGCGAGATGTTGGTATTGGTGCGGACGGCGTATGCGGCGCGGCCGATTGAATCGGCGCTGATTGAGCGCAATATTCCGTATGTCTTTGTGGGTGGCACAAGTCTGCTCAAAGCGGCGCATGTGCGCGACGTGTTGGCACTGTTGCGCGTGCGCGTCAATCTTAATGACGACGTGGCGTGGATGCGCTATTTAACCTTTTGGAAAGGGGTGGGCGACCGCACGGCCGAGCGTTGGGTGCAGCAGATTAGTGCGTGTGAGAGTCTCGAACAGGCGGCGGAGTTCTTGTTCCGCACCAAACCCGAGCCCGGCGGGCCGGCCATGCCGTTGATGCATCTGCTGAATGCGCCGAGTACGCCGGTGTCCCAAGTCGAGGCGGCGATGCAGGCGCTTGAGCCGTTGTTGAGCGTCAAGTATCAGTATGAGCAGTGGGATCAGCGCAAGCGCGATTTGGAGTTGCTGGCCCGGGTGGCGCAGCGCTTTAGGAGCCTCGATGCATTCATCGAGGAGTTCGTGCTTGACCCGTTACATGCCAGTCTGGTCTCGCCCGCGAGCGATGCCTTGGTATTGGCCACGGTGCATGCCGCCAAAGGGACCGAGGCGGATGTGGTGTACGTGGCGCGCCTTGATGCAGGGCAGTACCCGCATAGTCGGGCGCAAAGCGACGAAGAATTCGAGGAGGAGCGGCGCGTGTTGTACGTGGCGCTGACCCGGGCCAAAAACGAGATGTATTTGGTGCGTTCGCCCGAGTTGATTGCGGCCTGGGGCAGCCAACCGACGTTTGTCGAGGGTGTGCCTGACGGACTGGTGACGCGGGTGCAGTTTGGCCAGCGCCGTCGCGAGGTCTGGAGCACGCTCAAGAGTCTCGATGGCGTGATCCCCGATATTGATGATATTTAAGGGTCAGGTTGGAGATTGCAGGGTGCGCATCGTGATGCGCCAAAATAATCGGGCCGGGGTGGTGATGGTCGGGGCGCATCGTGATGCGCCAAAATAATCGGGCCGGGGTGGTGATGGTCGGGGCGCATCGTGATGCGCCCTCATGATATTTGTGCACCCGGAATTAAATCATAACCGCATGATGCCGCCCATCACCCCAATATAAATACCCCGAGTGACATTGCCAACACCATGATCAATACTGACGACCCACAACAGCCGAAGGTGGTACGGCGGTAGATGCGGTTGTAGAGGGCGCGGCGCGGGTTTGTGATCCAGCCCCAGCCGCGGGGTGCCTTGAGCCCCATGTTGTGGCGGATGTAGCGTTTGACGGAGAGGCGTGAGGCGATGCGTTTTTTGAGGGACGGGATGCGCAGGCCGAATTTGATTTTCATGGGGGTGCCTCCTGTGGGTTGATGGATATGTCTATGATACAGGATGTTACGTAATTATATTTATTCATCATGTGAGTGAGTTATTTTGTGAAAAAACACAAAAAACATGGCGATGCATATTGAAACCTGTAAAAAAACAATCCACTATACGACTTCTGATTATATGATTAGCAACACGATGTATCTATTTACATAAATGTTCGATATGAAAGGGGCTTGTATGCATCAATTCCAGTTAGCTGCATTATTGTTACTGTTTTTGATAGGTGGAGTGTATACAGTAGGCGCTGATACACAATCAAAAATGGTAGGTGTACCATCGAATGATCGCATGCCCGCAGTTACGCAGACTCCAACGGCACCAGCCAGGCCCGGTGCATTTGAAAAGGTGACACCGTTTAATGGAATGCGGTGGGACGGCAATAAGGTGACGTTGTTGTGGTCAGTAAGCCGGTATGCAACGCGTTATGAGTACTGTGTGGCAACAAGTGCTGCAGCGTGTACAACGTGGGTTAATGTTGGGAACGTGAATTGGGTACGGTTAACCATACTGCAAAATGGCAAAACGTATTATTGACAGTTGCGGGCGTGCAATGAGGTGGTGTGACGACGGCGAGTAATGCGGTATGGCGTTTCTCAACCGTAGTTTATCCAACCATCGCGCCAACATCCAGTATTGATCCTACGCCGGATGTAGTGCGCAGTAAAATGATGTAGTGCAATGTAGTTCACGAATGTTTTGCGATTCTTCAGTAATGTGTGCTGATAGGCATATGTAACACGTAGTAATTACCCCAACTATTGTAAAAAATCACATACACAAATATCTGTGCATCATATAGCCTTAATTTAAGGAGGATATATGATGCACCATAGAAGGAATACAATGCAATTCATTAGTACAATTTTTTGCGCACGTAGCCATGTACGTATTGTATTGATGTGTGTACTTTGTGTGCTGATTATCGGTTGTACACCGATTTCTCGTGTTAATGAGGGCGCACCTGAGGTACAAGAGCCGGCCGCACCATCACCGGTACCGACTGTAGAAGTGATACAAACATCAGAACCAATAGCTGAACCTACACTTATGCCAACAGCTACTGCTGCACCACTCACTGGTATTGATGCACTCAATCAATTTATGCAGATGCCGATGACCGTGGTTTGGAGCGATACATTTGATGATACGACGTCAGGTTGGGAGCCGCGTTTTGAGGTGTCAGATAAGGATGCACAAAATACTGTGCCACCGTATCTTACCGTGCCCTATAACGGGTATGTTGATGGAGCATATGAGTTTTATGTGAAAGCAGCTGATGCAAATGCGGCAATAGGGATTTTGCCTGACAATTTACAAGCAATCGACGCACCTGAATTATGGGATTTCAATAGCACTCAAGCCCTTCCTGCATACCCGTATACGATTTTGGCTGAGATGGAGGCTGTTCGTGATACGAATGCAGTACTCTTCGCCGATTATCAAGGTGATTTTGGCAATATCAATGATGCCTCAGGTATTATGGTGGTGGTTACACTCCGTGAAACAGAGTCGACACTTGGCCCTGACTTTGCGAATCTGCAACTTTCAGTATTTTCAGTCTATGAAATGCGTCCAGGACAGTTGTGGAATTTGAACTGTAGTGGAGATGACACGCTCCCTGATGTACGTCGTGCTGTTGTGGCGCTCCATGTCGATCAGGATGCAATTATGGTAGAGCTGGGGAGTGACGCACAAAGTAATCAGCGCGTTATTCAGACATGTCGTAGAGCACAGCCAGGACTTTCAGACGCACCTCGGTATGTTGGTCTGGGGGCGGTATACACCAATTCATTAGAGATTCCAACCATGCAAGATGAAGTGAAGCGTAACAAAGAATTACGGTCACCTGGTATCTTGCGTGTGCATACACTGATCGTTGGTCAACGCACCACGCCGCTTCAGATTGAGAGCACAGCCAAGCCACCAGAACCAATTGCTGCGTATAGGTGTATCAATCAATACCCATGGATGTTGCCAAGTGAAATATTGGGATGGATACGTGGCAAGGATTTTAATCTGTGCGACCCGGGTGTGGGCGCTCCGGATATTCCGCCAATCATGATCGTGCCCTATGACGATGCTGAGATAGCTTCATTGGTGGGTACATGGCAATGTGGGAATGATCAAGAACACCGGCTGACAATCTCACAAAAAGGAGCGTTTTTGCAAATTGCCAATGCAGATGTCTCGCGTCAACTTGTGTTGGTGACGGATGATAAGCATAAGAACCGTGGTAAGCACTACATGGTGGTTGAAGAATCTGAATCACGTGCGTTTGGTGAGCGCATCTGGCCAAAAATCCGTGGATGGCAAATATGGATTGATGATGCAGATCTCATCATGACCTATCGCAATAATCAGTTGAATACGAATTGGGCTGGCGCATGTAGTCGTGTTGAGTAAGTTTATATACCATACGCAGGAGCGCGTAAGGCTATGCCTTGCGCGCTCTTGTTCTTACCATTTCACCACCCAACATTAGTTCAAATCCATTTTGAATATTCAAATCAATTTGAACTAATTATTCCCCCCGCCTGAACGACCACTCGTCATACTCGGCCACCTTGGTGAAGCCGAGCTTTTGGTAGAGCGCAATCGCCGCGGCATTGCTGGCACTTACGTTGAGGCCGATATGGCTGATCCCCTGTGCGTGCATGGCCCGAATCAGGCGCGCACAGCTGCTGCGGGCCAGTCCCTGGCCACGCAAGTCGGGGTGGGCGGTGACGTTGCCCAAGGCGGCCACGCCCTCGCTGACCGAGACCACGTGAATGCCCGAGGCCGCAATTAGCTCGCTGCCCTGCCAGATGCCCGTATAAAACCCGGTTTGGACCATGCGTTCATCGAACCAGTTGCCCGGATAGGCTACCGCGTATAGCCGATACAAGGCGGGCACGTCGGCTACACTCAACAACTGCGCCCGCCCGTCGTCGTGGCGCAACGCTTGATGCACATCGGCCAGTCCCATTTTGTGATAGTGCCCGTGCGGCTCAACCTGATAGCGCTCGCGCATTACCTGCGCCGTGTCGGTATCGACATGCGCATACAATGCACTCGGCAGAAGTCTGAATAGCGCGCGCACAAACGCATCGTGATCGCTGCGATCGGGGTTGGCGTGCGTCAAGATGACTGGCTCTTCGAAGGGGATGTAGATCAGCGCCAACTGCTCGATGCGCCCGTCTACCTCCCAGCCGTACCACAATGTGTTGGGCCAGAAGAAATCATCCAAGTCGCCGATTTCGTAAATATAGCGCAACGGTTGCCGTAGGGCGAACTCGCGAATGAGTGATTTGTCGTGAATCGAAATCACCTGTGCCATGGGTTTTTACCTCACCATATGCAGAATTACCCTCATTGTACCCGAGCAGCGCCCGTGATGGCCTGATGTGCTGGTGACATATGTATCGCAGAGTGATAACTGTAGGGGCGTCGCTTGCGGCGCCCGCATCCGCCGGTGTACACACGCAGAGGGTACGATGTAGGGGCGTCGCTTGCGGCGCCCCTGTATGTGGCGCACAACACCCTCACACACCCGCACCTGATGAGGCGTATACTAGGAGTCATGCTGACAC
>VGPG01000115.1 GCA_016875555.1 Chloroflexota bacterium
TGCCGCCAGCGCCCACCATTTACGCGAGGCGTCCGTGATTCCCTGTTGCATCTGCGTATGACTCCTTCGTCACCACATCATCGTGTGCGTATGTGACATGTGCCGGAGTTGACGAGGCTCCCGCACATGATTCTCGCGGCGTTATGAGTTTTTGTAGCCCAACCAATGGAGTGAATTGGGGTCATCGCGCCAATTATCGCGCGGTTTGACCCACAACTCGAGATAAATGCGTTGACCGAGCATCTGCTCAATGCCGGGGCGCGACTCGCTGCCGATACGGCGGAGCATGGCGCCACCTTTGCCGATGATAATCGCTTTCTGTGACTCTTTTTCCACATGAATGGTCATGCGAATATAGAGATTATTTGGTCGTTGCTCCCACTCCTCGGTCTCGACGGCCACGCCGTAGGGGATCTCGTCGCCAATCAGGTGCATGATGCGTTCGCGGACCAACTCAGCTGCCAAGGTGCGTTCGTTCTGGTCGGTAATCATGTCAGCGGCATAGAACGCCGGACCATTGGGCAGACGCGTGACGATTTCGTCAACCAAGGCGGTCACGCCTTGGTTTTTGATGGCTGAGATGGCAATCTCCATCTGCCATGGCGCCAATGCACGAAACGCCGCTAAACATGCCTCAGCGTGCGGGTTGGGACGGTCTACTTTGTTGAGTACGAGGATTTTGGGCGCCTTGCTGCGGCGAATCATCGCTGCAATGCGCTCGTCGAGTTCGTTGGGCATGTGGGTAATGTCAACAACCATGCACAAGACATCGGCATCGGGTACGGCTTGACGCGCCTGTTGCACCATGTAGTTACCCAAGCGATTGCGCGGGCGGTGGACGCCTGGGGTGTCAACGAAGATGATTTGGGCGTCAGGACGTGTCAAGATGCCACGAATCGCACTGCGTGTTGTTTGCGGTTTAGGCGAAGTGATTGCGACTTTCTGGCCGATGATGGCGTTCAGAAGCGTCGATTTGCCCACGTTGGGCCGGCCCAAGATGGCCACGATGCCGGCACGCTCAACATCGGGGAGTATGATGGTCGGGTCAACCTCGGGCAAGATGGCATCGAAGGTGAGTTCGGGCACGTCAAGATCGACGAACAGTGGTTCGAGCACCGTGTAGCGTCCGGCGATTTCGTGATCGGCATCTGCAATATCACAGCCGAGGAGTTGGCCAGTCTGATTGACATCGAGCAAGGCTGGTTCGGCGAGTTCGACGGTTGATGTGTATTGGGCATGGACCACGCGCAGGTGCTTTTGGCGGGCGTCCCACTGTACCTCGGGGTGGGTCACGGCGAGTGAGACGAGTTGCGTCAAGTCGTCGTATTCGCTGACGTCGAGTTGCATGCCGACTACGTGTTGGTGCGCATCAAGCAGGAGAGCCACTGGACACTCATATTCATCGGTGACGTCGCCTTCGGTAAGTTCACAGAAGTACCAGTAGAGTGTCCCTGCATCACGGTCATAACTAATCTGCATGCCAGCGTTATCCTTCATGTTATTTGGTTGGCGCAATACAATCGCCGGCAGGTGCATTGACATCAATGCGTTCGAAGCCGGCGAATTCGAAGAGACGGCGCACGTTTTCCTCAGCATTATCGGCAGCCACAAACATGATGCCGAGTTCACATGCCTTTTTGAGCGCCAAATTCTCTGCGAGCTGACGTGTCTCAGACTCTAGTTCCTTTTTGGGTCGCGCCAGAAAACGTGTGGTTCGTTGCTCTACATAACTCAACTTATTATCTACCGCAATAGAGAATACCTCGGTTGGTGGTAAGTTAATGCGAATACCTTTGCCGTCAGCATCAATGATGAGGTCGGATTCGGTCAGTTTGGCCAAATCAACACCGGCTTCAACATTAGCATAAATAACCATCGTAATTGAATCACGGGTCAGTTCTTGGACATCAAGCCCGAAGCCTTTGATGATTTCATCGACGGTATTAACGACATTTTGTGTGGTGGCATCGCTCGATGTGACAGCGCGTTCGATGCGATCGTCGTAGGTATTTTTGACCGTCACGAGCCGGCTTAAGTTTTGGGTACGGCGCAGAATCATGCCACGGTCAATGACAACCGGTGTCGGCGTAATCATGACGGTGATGATTTCGGGTGACGGTGCGGTGCCTGCGGGTGCGGTCGCAACAGGCAGGGCTGGTGTAATTTGTGCGCGTAGCTGGCCTATCAACGGCAAGATGGTGGCCAAGTTCATCATGATGATGGCGGCTACCGCTGCCACGCCAACCAAGAGCATCAACCATACCGTACAGCTGTTGGGGGTTGGTGCAATCGGGTAGTCGCGTTCACGTGCGAGTAATGGTGGTGCATCGTCGTCCGTATCATCGAGTCGATTTAAGGTGATACGTGGTGGTGGTGGTAGTTCACCGCGTCGCGTGTTGCCGCGTGGTTGCTCAGGTTCAGTCATGGGCCTGCTCGCTACTCAACGCTTTGGTTGCCATATGCAACGCCACTGCGTTCGGAGGCAAATGGCGATAGGTGACATCGCTCCACCCGGCGGTGTGCAACATATCGGCGAGGACTGGTGGATCGGGGAAGTGGCGAGACGACTCAGGCAAATAGCGATATGCGACGGCATCCGCACCAAGGAGCTGAGCGATGCGTGGCATGACTTCTTCGAAGTAGACACGGTGCCCCCAGCGTACGACTGCGGACTGCGGGCGTGCTACTTCGAGAATGGCAAATCGTCCGCCTGGTTTGGTGAGACGGAATATCTCGCGGAAGCATGCATCAATGTCGCTCACGTTACGAATCACAAATCCGGCCGTGACCGTGTCAAACGTGTTATCCGCAAACGGCAGTTGTTGTGCATCGGCACAGACAAAGGCAGAACGTGCGTCAAGACGGTGGAGTCCGGACTCCATCATCGGTAACACAAAATCAGCACCAATCGCAATACCTGCAGGAGCATGGCGGCGAAGTAACGGCAAAAATGGCCCAGTACCACTGCCGATGTCAAGCATCGTTGCATCTGGTGCTGGGTTGACAGCGCGTACCACAATCTGGCGCCACCAATCATCCAAACCAAATGTCATGAGCCGATTCATGCGGTCATAACCGCGTGCAATGCGCCCAAACATACGCGCAACATAGGTGGCTTTTTCGGATGGTGGTGGCAATACTGACATGGAGTAGTTCCTTGTGCGTTAGGCGCGGTTGCGCTCGAAAATCATGCGCAATCCGTCGAGTGTCAGATTGGGCTCTACCGCTGTGATCACCGAAGTCTCTTTGGCAATCACATCAGCGAGGCCACCAGTGACGATGACAGGGCAGACCGTGCCGAGCTCTTCTTGCATGCGCTTCACGATACCCTCGACGAGTCCCGTGTAGCCGATAATCACGCCTGCCTGCATATGATGTACGGTGTTGCGCGCAATCACCTTAGGCGGGCGGACGAGTTCGACCTGGTAAAGCCGCGCGGCCAAAGAAAACAGTGCATCGGACGAAATGCCTAGTCCGGGAGCGATACACCCACCAACATAGACGTTGTCAACGACAACGTCAAATGCGGTTGCGGTGCCAAAGGCAATTGCGATTACGGGGCTCCCGTATTTGACGGTGGCTGCCAACGAATTACAGATGCGATCAGACCCCATCTCGTCGGGGTTCTCCACATCAAAGGTGAGTCCACACGAAATACGCGGGTTCACCATGACTGGCTTGATGCCCAAGTATTGTGCGCAGAGCTGTGTAAATTGAGTGGTTAACGGTGGCACAACACATGACATCACACACCCATGAATGTCTTTGACGTTGATTTGTGCCAGGTCAAATAGATTGCGGATGAGGACGGCGTATTCGTCTGCAAGTTTGTGACGCTCGGTGAGCACACGCCAGTGTGCCACGATGGTATCACCGCGAAAGACGCCGATTTTGATGTTCGTGTTGCCGATGTCAATGGCAAGGAGCATGCTGTCGCCCTTTGATTAGCCCAATAAAACGTTCATATTGTATCATGGTTGACCGTGGTATTATGGATTACAGGTGCGTTATCGGAAAAAGAGGCGTTATGGAGCTGTATCCACCTGATGATCCGTTTTTGTTTCAAATCATGATTGGTTCGTTTCCGTTTGCGTTGCGATGGTATGGCGCATTGATTGTTGGTGGGGCCATGATTGCTGCGCAGTGGGCTGCGAATCGCGCCGCGCAACGCGGCCAAGACCCAGAACATGTGTGGAACTTGGTCATGCTGGGTATGGTCATGGGCATCATGGGCGCCCGACTCTACTACGTGGCGTTTGAGTGGCCGCGTTTTGCTGACAAAGATATTTTGACGATTCTCAATCCCGCTACCGGTGGTCTTGCCATTCACGGAGCAATCATTGGCGCCGTGTTGGCGGCACTGATTTATACGCGGCGTCACAACCTCAATCTCTTTGAGTATCTTGACATCACCATGCCCACCTTCATGCTGGCGCAGGCGATTGGTCGGTGGGGGAACTTTTTCAATCAAGAGGCATATGGTCGTCCTACCGATCTCGGAATTGGTGTGGTAATTGATGCACCATATCGGGTGCCCCCATATAACGATCTTGATGCATATCCGCCAAGTACGTTGTTCCATCCTACATTCTTGTATGAGTCCCTATGGAATTTAGCCGGTGTGGGTCTCCTGATTGCTATTGAGCGGCGCTTTCGTGGTTGGCTACGACGTGGTGACATGGTCTTGTTATATGCCGTCATTTACGGCCTTGGGCGGCTGTGGATCGAAGGAATGCGTACAGACAGTCTGTGCACTGATTTGATTGGCGGTGGCTGTGATGGGTCGTTACGTGTGGCACAATTGGCAAGCATCGTGCTGATGCTGATTGGCGTGGTCGGGTTGTGGTGGAATCATCAGCGTCCCATGACGATTGATGACGTGCCTGCACCCGCAGAAGTCAAACCACTCTACGACGAAGAGCCCGCAGTGCCGACAATTCCGATTTCGTCCACTGATTTACGCCGCGTCAATCAGACCAGTGAATTGGTGTTGCCGGATGACGATGTGACGAAGCGCGATACCACGTCATAACGCAGATGGAACTCGAACGCAAACTAGACATTCTTGCACCGGCGGCCAGTTACGAAGCATGTGACACGCATGCGGTATCTGGCCGCCGGTATCAGGCAAAGCGCGCGCGCTGGTCTGATACTCCGTTGGGGAGTGAACACGATGCAGGTGGCAAGCGGCGCCCCGTATTGCGTTTGTTGACTAGCGCATCGTGTGTGTTTAATTGCCCGTACTGCCCGCTCCGCAGTGATAACGACGTGCCACGTGCATCGTTATCCCCAGACGAAGTCGCACAGTCGGTGGCACCGCAGTTACAGGCGCATGGTGCCGGCCTCTTGCTGTCGTCGGCCGTGGATGGGTCGCCTGATAGTTCTGCCGGTGTTCTGGTAGATAGCGCACAGCTATTGCGGCGAACTCACGATTATCGCGGCTACATTCATTTGAAACTCCCGCCCGGAGTATCGCATGCCGTTGTTGAGGCAGCTGCGCGTGTCGCAGACCGGCTCAGTCTCAACATTGAAGTACCGAGCGCTGCGCATCAGCTACGACTCGATGATAGTCGTGATTGGCGTCGTGACGTGGTGGCGCGGCTGGCATGGATGCGCGATTTCCATCGAGCTGGTCTCCTCAAGGCTGGTATCGCCACACAATTTGTGGTGGGTGCGGCCGGCGAGAGCGATGCAGAACTCCTGAGGGCGACGCAATGGCTGCATCGCGAGTTATCGGTGACGCGCGTCTACTACGGTGCCTTTCAGCCCGTGGCAGGGACTCCGATGGCGCATCTGCCACGTACACCACAGGTGCGTGGGCAACGCCTCCTACAAGCGGATTGGTTGTTGCGTCACTACGGCTTTGGTGCCGATGAATTGCCGTTTGATGCGACCGACCAATTGCCGTTGTCGCATGATCCCAAATTAGCGTGGGCGTTGCGCCATCCCGAATATTTTCCCATTGAAATAAATACGGCAGCCCCCGAGCAGTTACTGCGCATACCCGGTTTGGGACCGTTGAGTATCAAGCGAATTCTCCGACTCCGTGGTGTGGGGCGTGTGCGCGAGCCGGCGCATCTCGCGGTACTCGGGGCAGCGGCGCAACGCGTCGTTGATTTTGTGACATTTGACGGGCGATTTTTTGGGGTTGGGGCGCAATGGCGGCATGCCCGCCATGTTGCAGCGCGTCCGGTTGTCGAACAACTCGTGCTGGGATTGTAAATCAATACATACCAGATTTGTTGCGTTTCATCAGCGAATTCTTACCCCCTCATCATCTGCTACACGGTATAATAAAAATGGCAGTTGTGTTGTTCCCGATATCGACCAATACTCCTGCTCTGCGCCGTGAAAGAAAGATGGGTCATGGGATTTACTACCAACGCTCCGTACAAGCCGACCGGTGACCAGCCGCGGGCAATTTCCCAACTTGTTGATGGTGTGCAACGCGGTCTGCGCTATCAAACACTGCTTGGTGCCACGGGTACCGGCAAAACGGCCGTCATGAGTTGGGTATTTGAAAAACTGCAACGCCCAGCACTGGTATTGGCGCACAACAAAACGTTGGTCTCACAGCTCTACGCAGAGTTTCGCGAGCTGTTGCCTGACGCGGCAGTCGAAATGTTCATCTCGTACTACGACTCATATCAACCTGAGGCATATGTGCCCAGTAAAGATTTGTACATTGAAAAAGAAGCCTCTATCAACGAAGAGATTGATCGTTTACGCCATGCAGCGACCCAGGCGCTTTTGACACGTCGCGATGTATTAATTGTGGCATCTGTATCGTGCATATATGGCTTGGGTAGTCCACAGGACTATGGGCAGGTGATGGTGCCAATTGCGGTGGGTGAGGTGCGCAACCGTGAGAAGTTGTTACGTCAGTTACTTGATTTGCAATTTGCACGCAACGATATTGACTTCCATCGTGGCACATTCCGTGTGCGTGGCGATACGCTGGACATTTTTCCGGCAAATGCGGAGACGGCGTGGCGCGTTGAGTTGTGGGGTGACGAGGTCGAACGCATTTCGGCGTTTGATCCGTTGACGGGCGAGATTTTTAGACAACTGACACACATTGAGATTTATCCGGCCAAACACTTCGTGGCAACCACTGAAAAGCTGCAGCTGGCGATTACCGACATTCAGGATGAGTTGGCAGTGCAACTCAAAACGCTCGAAGAGTCTGGCAAGATGCTTGAGGCGGCACGGCTCAAACAACGCACGATGTACGACATCGAAATGTTGAGTGAGATGGGCTATTGCTCGGGGATCGAGAATTATTCGCGGCATATGGATAGACGTGCACCTGGGCAGACACCGTGGACGTTACTCGACTACTTCCCCGATGATTTTGTCATATTTGTGGACGAATCACACATTTCGTTGCCGCAGGTACGGGGCATGTATAGTGGTGACCGTTCGCGCAAGACGACGCTGGTGGATTACGGCTTTCGATTGCCGTCGGCACTCGATAATCGGCCGTTGCGCATCGATGAGTTTGAGCAACACATCCGGACTGCCGTCTTTGTGTCGGCCACACCGGGGCCGTACGAGATGCAGGTGTCGAGTCAAATCGTCGAACAAATCATTCGACCGACCGGTTTGATTGACCCGGTCATTGATGTGCGTCCAACGCGCGGTCAAGTTGACGACTTGATTGGCGAGGTGCGCAAGCGTGTTGACAAAGGGCATCGCTGTCTGGTAACGACGCTGACCAAGCGCATGGCAGAGGATTTGGCCGACTACCTGCGTGAATCCGGGATACGCACACACTACCTGCACTCAGACATCGATGTAATTGAACGTGTTGAGATTCTGCGTGATTTGCGCCTCGGTGTCTATGACGTCGTCGTCGGTATCAACTTGCTCCGTGAAGGACTTGACCTGCCGGAGGTATCGTTGGTGGCGATTTTGGATGCTGACAAAGAAGGATATCTCCGTTCTGCCTCGTCGCTCATCCAGATTATTGGCCGTGCTGCACGTCACGTTGAAGGTACGGTGTTGATGTATGCTGACAAGATGACTGCCTCCATGGAGGCGGCCATCAAAGAGACAGAACGACGCCGTTCTATCCAAGTGGCACATAATCATGAGCACGGTATTGTCCCGATTGGAATTAACAAGGGTGTGCGCGATTTGAGTGATCGATTGCGCAAAGCTGCCGAGGAGCAGGGTGTGTATGCAACTGCTACGGCCACCCAGACCGTCGAAATGCCGACGAGTCGTGAGGCGATGAGCAAACTCATCAAAGATCTCGAGAAGCAGATGAAACATGCCTCTCGTGATCTTGAGTTTGAGAAAGCCGCCGCACTCCGCGACCAAATTCTTG
>VGPG01000116.1 GCA_016875555.1 Chloroflexota bacterium
GGTCACGATGACCCATGAACCCATGCCACGGGCACGCTCAGCAATACCGCGTGAGCAGTAGCCGTAGCCGGCTACAACGAACGTCTTGCCGGCCAACAACACGTTGGTGGCGCGGATGATACCGTCGAGCGTGCTCTGGCCAGTACCATAGCGGTTGTCGAACAAGTGCTTGGTGTCGCTGTCGTTGACGGCAATAACCGGGAACGGCAACACGCCGTCTGCCGCCATGGCGCGCAAACGAATCACACCGGTAGTCGTCTCTTCGGTGCTACCGAGCATCTGTGGGATGAGGTCACGGCGGCTCTTTAGAATACCTGACACCAAGTCAGCACCGTCATCTTGGGTGACGTGTGGATTGTGTGCCAACGCCGCCTCGAGGTGCTTGTAGTAGGTCTCGTGGTCTTCGCCCTTGATGGCGTAGACGGGGATCTCTTCGTGGGCAACCAACGTTGCCGCAATGTCGTCTTGGGTTGACAGTGGATTCGAGGCAGCCAACACCACATCGGCGCCACCCGCAGCCAAGGTCGCCATCAAGTTGGCCGTCTCAGCCGTCACGTGCAAACACGCTGACACGCGCATACCTTTAAATGGCTTCTCTTTGGCGAAGCGCTCGCGAATCTGACGCAACACGGGCATTTCGTTCTCGGCCCACGTCATGCGCTTACGCCCCTGCTCGGCCAAGCCAATGTCTTTGATGTCGTACTGTTTACTGGTCATGAACTAACTACTCCTTACACACGATTACCACGAAATTTCAACCGATTCACACCGACCACTGTACATCGCACGATGCCACGCATCAATGACCACTGCATTGGTCAATGTGGCTGACGACTGTGTCAACACCAAGCGCTGCGTCGGCGAGACCGCCACCGCATGCGCAAATACCTCGACTTGATGCACAAAATGATTGGCAGGTGGCACCACAATTTGCTCTTCTTTGGCAAAGTGGGCCCCACGCCACAGACGAATCACCGACTCACGATCGGGGAAGACCGTGAATGGTCGTTCAATCTCTATAGCTCCATCATACCCGATAATTCGTGCTTGTTGGTAAAATCCGCCCAAAAAGCTTACATTTATCTGGGTTTGACACTGATGTTGGTAACCAAACAGGCCAGTTGCCAGTACATCTACGCCATTTCCACCGCGAATACCCATGGCATTCACCGTTGTGGGCACGGCGTTGGTGATCGATTGTGCAAAATGCACCCCATAACACCCGATGTCATACATCGCCCCACCGCCAACCGACTCCACCATGCGAATATCGTGCAGGTTATCCTGACGATAGCCGAAGTTGACCTGTACTTGGCGAACCTCGCCGATGTCACCAGCAGCGACAAGGGCCTGTACCTGGGCGGTTTGCGGATGAAAGCGATACATCATCGCCTCCATCACCACCACACCCGATTGTTCAGCTGCACGTTGGACGGCCTGTACCTCAGCCGCCGTACACGCCATCGGCTTCTCAATCAACACATGTTTACCCGCTGCAATTGCCGCGAGTGCCACGGGCGCATGCAGGTGGTTCGGTAACGCGATATAGACCGCATCCACCTCATCGTCGTGCCAGACCGCGTCCAACACGTCATAGACACGTGGTGCACCGAGTTCGCCAGCAAGTGCGTGCGCCGCATCACGTCGTCGTGCATAGACCGCACGAATAGCCACGGTTGACGATTGACGCATGGCCATGCCGACCTTACGCGCAATACGACCAGCGCCAATAATCGCCCAGCGCAACATGATTACTCGGCTCCCAAAGCGCGCGACACCGATGCGTCACTGCCGTAGGCGCGCGCATATCGCGCATAAAATTGCGCCGGCGTATACTGGTGCTCTTGACAGCCGTGATGCTCGATGGCGTAGGCACCTGCCAATGAGGCAATCTTGCCACAACGCTCAGCCGACAACCCTTGTGATAAGCCATAGACAAACCCTGCCAAATACGCATCACCAGCGCCGGTTGGGTCGCGCACTTCGTCAACCGGTGCCACGTCAATCGCGGTGACAATACGCACGCCATGACGCGCATCAGAGACAATCGAGCCCTGATCACCTCGCGTCAATACCGTCAATGGCACACTATCAATCAATTCCTGCTCGCTTTTGCCAGTCATCTGCGACATCATGGCAAACTCGTAGTCGTTACCGATCAACGCATAGGCACCATTCAGACCATCCAGAATCTGTTCGGCCGTCAATCGCGGTGTCTGCTTCCCCGGATCAAACAAGAACGGCACACCCATCTGTCGGCATTCGCTCACATACCGGGCCATGGCATCGGGGTCGGTGGGCGAAATCACCACCAAATCGTCGGCAGTCAAGCCGTACCCGAGCAACGACAAATCGCGCGATCGCGCCATGGCACCCGTATAAAATGCCACAAGTTGATTGTTGGATTGATCCGTATTAATAAAGCATGACGCCGTAAATTCACCTACTACTTCATGAATGCCCGACGCATCAATGCCCTGACTATTCATCCACTGACGATACTCACCAAAATCTTGACCAGCAGACGCGACCACCAATGGACGGTGCCCGAGCAACGCCAACGAATAGGCAATATTGCCAGCCACACCGCCACGCATGCGCTTCATCGAATCAACTAGAAAGCTCACCGACAACATGTGCACTCGATCCGGCAAAATATGGTCTTTGAAGTACCCGGGGAAATTCATGATGTAGTCGTATGCCAACGACCCGGTCACCACTACGCGCATGTACCTGCTCCTTATCCTACTTATCACATCCGTCCAATATATCGATGCAATTCATCTGCTACCTGACACGTCACATGCATGGCATGTGTGGCGTTTGACACATTTGTCTGGCCAAACGACGTTACTGGCATCACGAACAGCTGATGCACAAATACCTGCGGATTAATACCCGCCTGTATCAGTTGCCCAATCAACGGTACCACGAGATTCATGACCGTCAGCATATCATCACGGTGTTCGTTCACTGCGACACATGCCAACCCTAACATTCCACCTCGCGCCAAAAAGTGTTGCAGTTGTGGCATTGCCTTCAACAAGGCACTTGCGCCCACACTGTCGCGCACGTTCACCACCAATAGATCAATCGGCAACTGCAATACATCACCAATTTCACGCATGGCACCCACAATTAACCCGCGCCGTACCTGTGGTGCCGGAATCACCGACAGAATGCGTGCAAGCCCCCACATCATGTCGTCCCGGTCAATCTCCATGAACGGTGAATACATCACATCCAAAAACGGCTCTTCGATGCACATCATGACCGGGCGCTGGAGCACTTGTAGCTGCGCAACTTGCCAGCGCACCCGCTGACACAGATGAATGACGAGTCCCTCAAAGAGGGTCGCATCGTTGATAATCGGCGTTTGCGTCTCGTCTGTCAACTGTGCGGCCAACGAAATCGGACCGAGGATCTGTCCTTTGACACCTTGTGTCGGATCACACTCACCAACAAACCGACCGAAAGTCAACAATCCCTCCGCCTCACGCATCTGTAACGGCTGTTGATGGGGACGCCGCTCCAAAAAGTCCAGCGCCAACCGCGTCATCTGCGCTTCGCTGTCACCACGATGCACGACGACCACGCGCTGCTTTTCATCAACAACCACCCCCGGAAATCCGTAGCTCGACTGCACCACACTCCGCTCCCAAAAGCTCCGTTGTGGCAGCTGTGGCCACGACACCCATGGCGCCGGGCACGCCCGCAAGAACTGCCATGCATCGTCGATATTGGTATGCGGCAATGATCCAAAAAAGAGCGGTGCAACCACAATTACCGTCCTACTTCTGCATCAAATCAGCCAACGCAGTGGTATATGGTGGCAAAATAACGCCACGCTCACAGATAATCCCGTTGATTAATCGCGCCGGCGTCACATCAAAAGCCGGATGTGCCGCAGTAACACCTTCGGGAGCAATCCGTCGACCACCAATCATCGTCACCTCATCGGACGAACGTTCTTCAATCGGAATCATGCGCCCATCACTAATGCGCATATCGATTGTTGATGTCGGTGCCGCCACGTACATCGGAATCCCGTGGGCGTGCGCCAATACGGCCAGTCCATACGTGCCAATCTTGTTGGCGACATCGCCGTTGGCGGCAATGCGGTCAGCCCCCACGATGATGCAGTCGATGAGCCCTTGCCCCATAAAATACGCCGCCATGTTGTCGGTAATCAATGTCAACGGTACACCGGCCCGCTGCAACTCAAACGCCGTCAACCGCGCCCCTTGCAAATACGGTCGCGTCTCATCAACATACACATGCACCGCACGCCCAGTCTCGTGCGCTCGATAAATGGGGCCAAGCGCCGTACCATACCCAGCTGTTGCAAGCCCACCCGCATTACAATGCGTTAGCACACGCCCACGCGCCGGAATCAACGGCTCGCCGTGACGGCCAATCGCCTGACACATGGCCAAATCTTCATCAAAAATCGCCTGTGCCTCGCGTTGCATCGACACGCGAAACTCGGCAATCGGCAAATGCTGCTGCGCCACCGCATATTCGTACATGCGTCGCGTCGCCCAAAACAAATTCACCGCTGTCGGGCGCGAAGCATCAAGTTGTGTGCGCGCCGCAGCCAGTGCCGGCAACAGCTCGTGACTCTGTTGCGCTGACGCATGCGTCGCCACAAGTGCCATCCCATATGCGGCCGTACAACCAATCGCTGGTGCCCCACGCACCTGCATTGAGCGTATTGACTCGGCGACATCTGCGACCGTGGTATATCGATTGACCACCTCTTGTTGCGGGAGCAGGCGCTGATCGAGCACAAGCACAGCCCCATCAGCCCATGCCACCGATTGCAGTTGGGTCATGACTTTTAACCTTTGCATATCAAACATATGACACACCGATAATGAAGTATATCACAACCTCTTTGGCACACGATATGCCGTATAATGGGCGTGGTTATCCGCATATCAATCCAGATAAGGAGCACTCCAATGACAGTCAACACCATCACGTGTGCTATGGGAACGGTATCGGGCACGGAGCGCATCGCCATCTAACCCCACCCACCTCCTATGTGTACACTCCCTGATGAAGTCGGGTCATGATTTGTGACCACGATCGGTTTGTTGTTGTGTTTTTAGACAGGAGTGTCCCGTTTATGTCGTTTTTTCAGTCGCCAAGCATACGCCTTGCCCTTGTCGCAAGCCGTTGGCTTTGGCTCGTTCTTGTACTAGCCGGTATCAGTGCCATCTTGATGGTCAGTCAGCCATTCGTCGTCCAACGCATCATCGATGCAGCACTCACGCAACAGGCATTTACGCCTTACGTCCTCACCTATCTGATACTCGCAATCCTGGTTCCCATCATGCAATGGGGCGTAACCGGTCTTGCCAGTCATAGCGCCTGGAGTGCCACTAACGCCTTGCGTCACGCTACTGCCACCGCCATCTTCGCCCAACCCCTCGACTTCTTTCGCAGTCACGGTATCGGTGAACTCAGTGAGCGTATTGACGCTGACAGTGGCCAACTCCACGGCATCTTCGGCGAGGCAAGTGCCCGTCTGGTGAGCACCGTTGTCCTCATCATCAGCGTGGGTATCACTACCTGGCTGATTGATACGGTCGTTTTTGTGGTCATGATGATCTATCTCGTGATTGGCATCGCCATCATTACCTGGAGCCAGCGCGATAATCATCACGACTGGGAGGCTGAGCGCATTGCCGATGCCGCCTTGTATGACACCATCGAAGAAAGCTTCGCCAGTGTGACCGACATGCGTGCGGTCGGCGCAGAATCTCGCCTGCACCACCGGCTTACTCCACGCATCGCCACACTCCTTCATGCACATCGTACTGCGCGGTTACGCAGTCAAATCGCCCAACTCACCTAACAGCCATCAACGCTGTCGGCTGGTTGCTGGCAATTGGCATCGGTATCTGGCGCTACCAGAGCGGCACCGGCACCATCGGCGAAGCCGTCGCACTCCTCGGCTATGTCACCCTCGTAATCAAGCCCATCGAAGAAATTCGCGGTATTGTCCAGGAGTATCAACAGGCACGAGGTGTGCTCAGTCGCATCGACGAATTAATGAGCCCAGCTCCAGTCGTAGACGGCACGCGCACACTGGCATCTGGGCCGCTGTCGGTGCGCCTCGATCACGTGAGTTACCGCTACCCAAGTAGCCCCGACTGGGTCATCCGTGACCTATCGCTGACCATCCCGGCCGTCACCCACGTGGCCATCATCGGGCGCACCGGCAGCGGCAAAACTACCCTCGGGCGCTTGGTAAGTCGCATCGAACGCGCGCAACAGGGGCTCATCACCCTCAACGACATGCCCATTGACACGATTAGCGAATCATCTATGCGCCAGGCTGTCGGTGTCATCAGTCAAGAGAGCGACATCTTTAATGCGACGTTGCGTGATAACATCACCTGCTTTGCACCGGGCTTCACCGACGACGCCATTCGTACGGCACTCACCACCTGTGGTCTCGGCGACTGGCTCGCATCACTCCCCGAGGGACTCGATACACCCATCGGTGACGGCGAACGCGCCTTGTCGCCCGGCGAGCAACAACTCCTCGCCGTGGCCCGCATCGCCATTCGCCAGCCGGGGCTGATTGTGCTCGACGAAGCCAGCGCCCACGTGGACCCGGCCAACGAGCAACGCATCGCCACCGCCCTCACAAGCCTGACGCGTCAGCGCACCACACTGACGATTGCGCACCGACTCAACACCGTTTATGCGGCCGATCTCGTCATCATCATGGCCGATGGGGTCATCATCGAGTCTGGGGCACCCATACAGCTCGCTGCCACCCCAGGCAGTCACTTTGCCACATTATTGGCAACAAATCTTGCGGAGGTGTTATGAGCATCCCCACCCCTCTCTTTACGCGCACAATGATGGCCATGTCGCCCGGCGTATTAGCGGTCTACACCATCGGGCGCATCGCCAACGTGCTCTTGCCGTTCGGTATCATCGTGATTGAGCGCGTCGTGTTTAATCAGCTCGGGCTGGCGAGCACAACCTGGAGCCTATGGTTCATCATCACTGCTTATCTGGCACTCATGGTGGCGCGCATGGGCAGTATCATGGCCGAGGCCTGGGGCGATGTGACGTTCCGCTATCGACTCAAAGGGTTGTTGCACCACAATGCGCTCCAACAAGCGCTTGAGCGCCCCGGGGCCGAGCCGTTGCCGGTATCAGCGCTCGAGGCAATTAATCGGCTACGCGATGACGTCGATGAAGTGGCCGACTTCCCGTTGTGGATCCCCGAGGTCATTGCCACCGTCGGCACCGGCATCGTGGCCTTTGTGGTGATGAGCAGTATTGACGCAACGCTCAGCGCTATGAGCGTCATCCCGCTCGTCCTCCTCGGCGTGGCGGCATACCTGATTTGGCCACACTATCTCGCATTTCGCTACCAAGCCGGTATGTGCGAGGATCGCTTTACGAGTCTGCTCGGAAGCGTGATTGCCGGTGCCCAGACCATCAAGCTGGCCAATAGCAGTGCATCTGCACTCGCGCGCCTCGATGTCATTAGTCGTGCACGCCAGCGTGTCAACGTGCGCGGGCACATCTTGTACCACGCTCAGAGTACACTCGTTTCACTCGGCGTCGGCATCTGCGGGGCGGCCATTTTTTGGTACGGCGGGGCTGCACTGAGCGCAGGCACCATGCAACTCGGTGACGTGTTGCTCCTAGTCAGCAGTCTGGGCATCATCGCCTGGGTGCCCAACGTAGTCGCCACCTTCATCGGCGACTACGCCCAACAAAAAATCTCAATCGAGCGCTTGACCGAGTTCATGCCTGGCAACCCCACCGGGCTTATCCGCCCCTATCGCTGGTGGGTGCCAACGCATGCAACGGCATCAGCACCGACACACCCATCGCTGACCAGCATGACACTCCACGACGTCAGCTATACCTATCCGAGCAGTGGTGGTGGCATCCGCAACGCCACACTCACCATTCCGCGTGGCAGTTTGACCGTCATCACCGGCGCCGTCGGCAGTGGCAAAAGTACGCTCTTGCACCTCATCAGTGGCCTGCTCGCACCACAATCGGGCCAGATACGGTGGAACGACCAGTCCGTCAGTGCCATCGGCGCCCCGCACGTACTCGCCACCAGCCAAATCCCCTTCTTGTTGAGTGACACCCTGCGTGAGAATATCACCCTCGGTGTCGATGACACCGCACTCGAGCGCGTGCTGTCTGCGAGCGCCCTGACACACGATATCACGCAACTCCCCGATGGTCTCAATACCATCGTCGGGCCTCGTGGTGTACGCCTATCGGGTGGCCAACGTCAACGCGTAGCGCTAGCACGCATGTTGTTGCGCCCGGCC
>VGPG01000117.1 GCA_016875555.1 Chloroflexota bacterium
CGTCAACACGGCTTCGGTCGCCCGCTGTTCCGTGACCTCTTCTTCGGCCTCGGGGGCCGGCACAACGTAGAGGTAGGCGCCGAGTGCAACTGCCACTACCAGGAGGAGGATTGTGGTTCGTCCATTCATATGCGCTGATTCTCCCTAGCGTCGACGCCACCACACAACAATACCCGTAATGATGAAGATGAGTGGTAGACCAAAGGCACTGCTGTAGAAAATAAGTGTCCCCTGCGAATCGGTCAAGAAGACCTGACGATTGACGAACTCTGGCTCCGGCAACGAGATGAGAGCGTCTTGTGCCGCAGCCCACGCCACAATATTGCGGAAGAGTGCACTGTTGGCCTGGGCGACTTTCAAGTAGCTGTTATTAATGAAGTCGGCATCACCGATAACCACCGCACGCCCTTTGCCGACGGTTACTGCGTACCCGAAGATGAGTGGGCCAATCTCATCGTTAGCCTGGGTCGTCACTTGACCATTCGTAAAGTCCGTGGCTGCACTACTGTCGTTGCTACTTTGGAGGAGCACGCGCAAATCAACACCTTCTGGCACAGAGCCATCTTGGCGCAACTCTTTGATGCTCCGCACCGAATTAAAGACGCTGGCTTGACCGGTCAAATCGCGCGTAATATCGTTGAATGGATATTCGAGCACGGCAGGCGCCAGTGGATTCCCCAATTGTGACTGCTGATCTACGATCATGTTTTTTTGCCATGCAAGCCCCCAGCTCGTCATCAGGTCGTTGAGTGGCGATGGACTCATAGGGTCACTCAGAACAATCAGGCGTCCGCCATTTTGGAAATACTCACCAATCAAACGATTCTCATCTGCGGTCAACTCTTGTTGTGGGTCAGCGATAACCAACACGGAGTTCTCAAGCGGTACCGCCGGTTGCACGGTCAAATTGATGTTCTCAACAATGAAGTTGTTCTCCTCGAGCAACGGTCGTACGTCGCTGATTGCCATCGCCGCAAAATCGTCGAGCGTGCGTTCACCATGTCCCACAAGGAAGTAGACGGTTATTTGACTCTCTTGGGTGGCCTGCAAAATCGCCCCGGTAATGGCTTTTTCGTCGGTTCCAATCGATGTAATCTTACGATCGCCGTATTTGACAATCACTTGACCATACGCCGAAATATTATCGTTGCGTGCTGCTACCGGGTCACGATCCGGATCGATGAAGCGATAGCTGATTTGTGGCGAGACGGCGGCATACTTCTTGAGCAGATTATCAACATCCACTTCAAGCGTTCGATCTTGACTGCCGAAATACCCGACAATTTCAACGGGGCCTTTCAGCTCTTGCAGAATTTGACGCGTCTGCTGCGAGATGGTGAACTCCTGTGTCGCAGTGACGTCAACGCTACGCGGATACCGCACAGCTACCACGTTGACCATGACTAACACGCCGATGAACAACAGGGTCATGGCCGTGGCGTTCGCACCATAGCGCACCGAACGACCACGCAAAAAAGAAGTAAGGAGTGAAAAATACTTCTGCATTAGCGATATCTCCGAGTCTCAAGGATGCGGGTCGCCATGAATAATGCGCCTACCGTGACACTCACGTAGTAGACAACGTCATCCAAATTAATCGCCCCACGGGCAAAATCATCGTAGTGGGCAGGTAAAGCCAGATAGGCGAAGACTTCACCAGCGCCAGGTGCCACGTTCCGCGCAGCTTCGATGACCCACAACAACAGGAGTACACCGAACCCGAGTACGGCGGCAACGATTTGATTCTCGGTTACTGCTGATGTAAGCGTGCCAATAGCAATCATGGCCGAACTCAACAAAATCAACCCGAGATAGCCCGATGCAAGCGGACCCCAATCAGGATTACCGCCGATACGCCACAAAATGAATGGGTAGTAGAGCGTGGCGGCAAGCATCAACATGAACAACCCCATGGCTGCTAGATACTTGCCGAGTACGACCTCCCAATCACGCACTGGCGCCGTCAGCAGAATTTCTAGGGTGCCACTCTTTTGTTCGTCTGCGAGCAGACGCATGGTGATGAGTGGCGCAATGAAAATCAGCACCACCGTCACATTAAAGAAGAGTCCATCCATGGATGCCTGTTGCGACTGGATGAGGATAAGCGAAAAGAGATAACCGGCAATCAACAAAAAGACTGCAGAAACCATGTAGGCGATTGGCGATGTAAAAAACGCCAATAATTCGCGCCGTGCAATCACGAGTGCAGTTCGCATAACGTTATTCGACTCCCTCTGCAGCTGAGACCACCGCGGTATCTGGCGCATCAACTGCTTCTTGTGTGGTCAACTCCAAGAAGATTTCTTCGAGACTGAGCGTGACTTGACGCAATTCAAGCAGACCCCAATCGTGGGCGATAGCGACGGCGGCAATTGCTGGTCGCAATTCATTGCCGGGCTGAGTCTCTACGATGATGTGTCCTGACGTCTCATTTGTCACGGCAATCACACCATCTATCTGCAACAGCGGTGCAGGATCAACGTGCTCGCGTTGCACGCGCATTTCCACACGATCAGCACCTTGAAGACGTGCGGTCAAGCCGGATGGTGTATCAACGGCGACAACCTGCCCTTTTTTGATAATGACCACGCGGTTACACAGCATGCTTACTTCTGGCAAAATGTGGGTACTCAAAATCACCGTGCGCGTGGCACCGAGTTCACGGATGAGTTCACGCACTTCAATGATTTGGCGCGGGTCAAGTCCCACCGTGGGTTCGTCAAGAATGAGTACATCGGGGTCATGCAACAACGCCTGCGCCAAACCGACTCGTTGCCGTTGTCCTTTCGACAATTTGCCAATCCGGTCATTGGCACGCTCGCTCATGTGAACAAGTCCCATGGCCCGCTCAACCGCATCGCGCCGCGCCGTCACATTGCGCAACCGCGCCATGTGGTCCAGATAACTGGCAACCGTCATCTCGGGATAGAGCGGCACTCCTTCGGGGAGGTACCCAATGCGACTACGCGCTTTCAGTGGCTCTTGCTGGATGTCGTGCCCGGCAATAGTCACTTGACCACTTGTGGCCGGTAGATACCCGGTCAACATACGCATGGTCGTTGTTTTGCCAGCACCATTTGGGCCAAGGAAGCCGAGAACCTCACCACGGGCCACCGAAAACGAGACATCGTCGACGACAGTGACGTCGTTGTACCGCTTCGTGAGTCCTACTACTTCGATCATGCATCCTCCATCACCGCACTATTTCACACGAATTATCCTGTGTCAATAATACTCGGAATTTTTGAGAATTTGCTAAATGTTTTCTTCTGCGAATTGTGCATGGGTGGTATGCCACATGGGCCACGCCAGCTTGAGCAACTCGTCAGCGCGCCAGCCGATGCTATCATACATGACTAAGCGCTGACGCCAATGAAGAGGAATCGCCGATTCCCCGTACAACGCTCCTGCCAATTGCCCGGCAATAGCACCCGTGGTATCAGCATCTTCGCCCAAATTAATGCCCGCAAGAACGGCATCCGCAAACGTTGAATGCTGGTAGTTGGCCCACATCGCCGCCTCAAATGATTTGACAACGTAGCCAGTACCTCTGATTTCTGGTGGTTGGCGCTGACGATACGATCCATGCACCACCTCGGCAATGGTGGGATGCCACTGATACTGATTCAGTGGAGCATATGTACTGCCACACAACGTTGCATGGCTATGTCCGCGTAATGCCCCGCCCAACACCAGTGCGAATGCTGCACACGCATCTACGGCCTGTGGCGCACCATGTGTCGTCCGCGAGCTGTCACGTGCATACTGTGCACACAGTGCATCGTCATACCCGTACATCAGCGCAATAGGTGCCAAACGCATCAATGAGCCATTCCCGGCACTCTGCTCGTCCGTTGAACCAGCATATGGACGCCCATCACGCGCAAAGCGTGCAAGTGCGTAACTAGTTGTGATGCCTATATCGAAACATCGACCGATACTCGAAAAATACCCGCGATCATGCCACCAGGTATACCGACGCATCTGGTCGACTGCATCAAACTCCTGTTGCAAAATCAAGCTCTCGGCCAGACACAACGCCATGGATGTGTCATCGGTCCATGCGCCTGCAGGCAGGCCAAATGGGCCACCACCAATCATGTCATAGACAGACTTTGTGCCGGCCGGCGAGAACTCAATGGTCGTGCCAATCGCATCACCTACGGCCATGCCAATCATTGCCCCGCGATAACGGTCGCGCAATGTGCGCATGGCTATGGCACGGTGCGCTGACGGTTCACACCAGTTCCGCACAAATTCCGATTGCGCGGTGGTTTCGGGTGATTCACGTTCTATACCAGCCCGAACAGACTTGATGCGTGCCAATGCCTCATCACCCGTTGTACCCTGTCGTACATACCAACATCCAATGACGGTGCCTGTACGACCCACACCACCCCAACAATGCACGTACACCCGTTTGCCGTCTGCCACTGCCGCACTCATCGCATCAAGAATCGCCAGCATGAGTGGTTCAGACGGTATCGATACATCACGTATCGGGAAGCGCATGTAGGTGATACTCGGCGCATGTGTGGTTACAATATCGCAATACTCTGGGAGTTGGTCATCGGGTGTCGTCAAATCAATAATGACACCAACCTGGTGTGCCACCAACCAGTCAAGTGTTGCTTTTGTACCTTCTGCAGAATGCGGATAGGTGCTTGGATATGCACCTGCCCAAATACGGTCATCAGCACGATACCCACGAAATGGATGATTCATTTTAATTTTACCTTTTCAGTAGAGCGTTACACGTCACTCACTCTGATTGTACCCCAAAACCGCACGCACTACCGTTGTGATTCAGTACGGCGCACCTGTCGACATGTGCGATGCAGGTGACGACAATCACAGCTTAATTATGGTAGTTGCGAGGAATGCGACGGATACTGGTGATGCTGAATGGTTGGCCACGTTACTCGCAACAACTCCTCGGCAAACCACTCAATTTTGATGCGTTGCGCAAGTTGGCGTTGCCAGTCACTTGGGATTGCAGCGTCGCCATAGAGGGCACCAGCAAGGGCACCATACAGCGTGCATGATGTGGTAGTTAATCCGCCAGCGTTCGCCAATGCTACCATCCCAGTCGCAAAATCATCATGCTGGTACAAGGCCCAAAGCACAATTTCGAGCATATCAACCACATAGCTTGAGGCGTCGAGTTGTGTGACAACGCGGGTGCGATATGAACCACGCACAATGGTGGCGACTTCTTCGCAGAGCGGGCTGTACGGCCACGCTGTGTGCAGTGCATCGTGCTTGGAGACACCAGTTGCAAATTGACTGACGAGCCACGCCACATATCGGCACGCATCAATGGAATGTTGTGTGGCATGGGTCAACATCGAACTATACATGGCCATCTGATCGATGGCATCAGGTTGCATCACATAGTAGAGTCCAATCGGTGCAACCCGTGATAATGCGCCATTGCCAGCCGAGTGGCTCGATTGCACGCCACTATATGGATCGCCAGTTTGCATGTATGCGAACAACGCCAAACGTGTCGTGTTGCCGACATCATAGGTACGACCCGAACACGTCATGTAACCGTATCGCCACCATCGCACAAAGCGCTCCATTTGGTCATGTGCATCAAATCCATGTTTGATGATCAAACTTTCAGTGACGCAGAGAAGCATGGCAGTATCATCAGTCCACCCACCCGGCGCAATATCAAACACGCCACCACCAAGCAAATCACTGAGTGGTTGGATGGCCGTCCGGTCGCGCATTTCGTTGGTTACCCCGATAGCATCGCCAATGGCGGCCCCCAACAACGCACCACGAAAACGACTGCGCCAGAATACCTGTTGGGCGACCTGTGGTGGCGTTGGCTCATGCCAGCGCATGACAACATTGACTTGTGTTGCATAATCCGGTGATGGTCGGCGCGATTGGATGGCAATACGCGCCTGTTGCAGGCGCTTGAGTGCGGCGAGTCCGGACCCTTCTACCCGCTTATACCAACAGGCAACGACCATGCCAGTTCGCCCAAATCCCCCCCAACAATGAATGTACACCCCTTCGCGCTGGGCGATGGCGTCATCAATGAGCGCAATAATCGCCATGATTTGTATCTGCGACGGCACATTACCATCAATCATAGGAAATTGTTGATGACGAATATGAGGAGCTACTGCACTAAGCTCAGAGCTATAACTGGGGAGATGATCATCGTGCGAGGTAAGATCAATGATACGCCGAATATCGTTCTGCACCAACCACACAATCTGTGGGTGCACATCATGCGGGCCGTGCATGCCAAGATACGAGCCAGCCCACACATACGGTGCAACTTCGTAGCAGTTCTGTGGCATGGTTACGATATCAACATTATCATCGCGGAGATGCATATGTACTACCAGTTCTATGCGAAACACGCAGAGGCACGACTAACCAAATCAGTATATGGAATCAAGCCATCTTGGCTCCATCAGTATACCGCACTTGCACGACAAAAAAGCACCGCTACACGATGGTGTAGCGGTGCGATGATGGTACCTCCAGCGGGATTCGAACCCGCGACCTTCACCTTGAAAGGGTGACGTCCTAGGCCGCTAGACGATGGAGGCGCATAACCTCTGGTAGTATATCATCAATCACAGACAATTTCAAAACGAATTCTGAGGAATCTGATGACCACATTAAAAGTGCTTACAAGCCAAGACATCCGCACACTCGTGCCCATGCCCACGGCAATTGATGCCGTACACACCGCATACGCCAGCATAGCAGCCGGCAGTGCGCACGTGCCATTGCGTCTCGACATTGACCAGGCATCCCATCAATCGCATACGTTCTTTATGCCAGCACTCGTGAACAACGAAAGTCTGGGCATGAAGATTGTATCTGTCTTCCCCCAAAATCGCGCACAACACGATCTCCCCACCATTCATGCGATCGTGCTACTGATTGAATCACACACTGGACGCCCACTGGCCATGATGGACGGTACATTCCTGACCGTGCTACGCACAGGTGCCTCAGCAGGCGTAGCAACGCGCCTGCTTGCACGCCCTGAGAGTCGGCATCTCGTCATCATTGGTGCAGGTGCACAAGCATGGGCGCAAGCCAGTGCCGTGTGTGCCGTCAGACCCATTACACAGGTCACCATCGTCAACCGTTCACCAGAGCGGGCACTCCAGCTCCAGGCAACTCTCACGCACATCGTACCCGACGTATCCGTACACATCGCCCAGAATCGTCGTGATGCACTGGCCACGGCAGACGTCGTGTGTCTGGCCACATCCTCACGCACTCCGGTCTTCGCCGATGACGAAATTCGCCCAGGCACCCACATCAACGGAATTGGCTCGTTTACGCATACCATGATCGAGGCAGATCCGGTGACTGTCGGCCGTGCCTATGTTGCCGTCGATCAATATGCAGCTGCGTGGAGCGAAGCCGGCGAACTCATTGCCGCACGCGATCAGGGCTACCTTAACCCCTCTGCCGTCGTCCAAATCGGCGATATCGCCAATGGTACAGCACCCGGTCGCAGCGACAACCAACAAATCACCTTCTTCAAATCGGTCGGTAATGCAGCCCAAGATGTGGTTGTTGCGCATATCGCCTATCATGCAGCCGTGCGTACCGCTCAAGGTCAAGATGTCGTGCTCTAATTGATGACGTCATGCACAGCCGGGAGTTGCCATGTCTGGCGACTCCCGGCTGTGGTTTATGCGTCTATGTATGCCAAATACAATCACATTCAATCAAAACATACTTGCAAACAATCATATTCCGTCATATAATCGAGCTACAGAATCACAAAAGGTCAACACATGACGAAGTTAGTTCCATTTAACAACCCACGCTTAGCCCACATTGAGCGATTCATTGTGCAGCGACAGCAAGTCAGTGTGACAGACATCTGTGAGGTATTCGGCATAAGCGAGGCCACAGCACGCCGCGATCTGGATCAGCTTGCGAGTGTGGGCAGCATTCAACGCATTCATGGTGGTGCAATCGCCATCAATGATGCGCCACCGGAGCCACCGGTACTGCAACGCAGCTCATGGCAACACGGTGAGAAGCAACGCATCGGCGAATTAGCGGCAACATTAATTGATGCGGGCGACACTGTATTCATCAGTAGTGGCACAACCAGTTTGGCAGTCGCCCAGGCATTGCGTGAGCGCAATGATTTGATGATTGTGACCAACTCGCTACCCGTCATGAACCTGATGGCAGATAGTGGCAATGCGATGATTGCGCTAGGTGGCATGCTCAGGGCCAGTGAATCATCGTTTATTGGGCATTTAGCGGTACAAGGTCTCGCCGAACTACGCATTACCAAGATTATTT
>VGPG01000118.1 GCA_016875555.1 Chloroflexota bacterium
GAAGCACGTATCTTCGTTGATCACGCCGATGCCCACATGATTCCAGCACTTATTCAAGCCCCAGCAGCCCTTCAATCCATCTACACAGCCCTTGAGGCCCGCATCTTCGTTGATCACGCCGATGCCCACATGATTCCAGCACTTGTTCAAGCCCCATCAGCCCTTCAATCCATCTATACAACCCTCTTGGCCCGCATATTCGTTGATCACGCCGATGCCCAATTTGTCCCGGTGCTGGTACCAATCATCCTCGACAACGGCGTCCCCACGGGCACCGTGGCGCGCAACGGGACGATTGGCACACCCACCGCAACCATCCAGGCGCGCCAGCAGTTGACTGCGACGCCAACCGGCATGCCTACCGATGCACCGCAATCAGCGACACCAGAGACTGGCGAGCGCACGCCGATGAGCACGGTCGTAGTTGAATCAACGCCTGCTCCCAGCGTTACTCCAACTATCATTCCCTAATCACCTACACACCGACGCCCCATGCAATTGCATGGGGCGTTTGCGACCTGTGGCGATTACACATTCCTACCGCTGTTTGCGTTCTTTGGCGCGGCGAGTCGTCGTATATCGTGGGCGGCGGAGCGCATTTTCGCCACGTTCCACCATGATGCGCCACGCATCTTCGTTGCTTTGGCGTGTGCGTAGGAGTTCATCTTCGATACGATTGGCCTGCCGATCGTTGAGTCGTGCGATGCGCCGGCTCATCGCCTCGTCGCTCGGGTTAACCTCCGAGACACTCTGCCAATAGCGCCACATCACGCCAACAATCACAATGAAAACGAATGCCACCACAAAGAAAAGAGAAATCGGTGCATCCATACCATCCTCCACCGTATTATTTTGGTATGCTTCTTTAGTATACTCTGTACCGCACTCATTACCTAGTAAGTAGGTCCCATGCGTTTGCGCCAACTCATCACTGCGACGTGGTCACTCATGACCACACCATTGTTCGTTAGTAGGCCACAACGCGGTGTACGTGACTCAGTCGACGCACCACGCGATGCCACCATCACACATGATGCGCTAACAGACATCATCGCCACAGCCCAACACCATGACGGCACACTCGATTACCGACGCATTGATGTACATATACTCAACACATACATCACTGGTCTATCAGCAGTACAACCAGATAATCTGCCCGATGACGACCACAGACTCAGTTACTGGATTAATCTCTACAATGCGCTGGTCATGCAGCAGATCATCGTGCACGACTACCCTGATTCAGTCCAATCAGTTGACGGGTTCTTTACCACCCCAATGGTCACGATTGCGGGTGAATCACTCAGTCTCGACGGCATCGAGCACGGCAAGGTGCGCCGATTTGCAGACCCACGCATCCACGCAGCCCTCGTCTGTGGCGCCCAAGGTTGCCCGATTGTCACAACATACAAGCCATACACACTTAATCAATCGCTCGATGCCGCACTCAATGCATTTCTGTCGGATCCTACTCGTGGGGTCTACTACAATACAGCCGAAGACACTGTCTACATCACGCCGATTCTCCGCTGGTTCGCCGGGGATTTCGCTGGGCCACTCGCATATATATCGATCCAACGCCTAACCCCTGTTGTCACACCATATCTCTCCGAGGCCGGCCAACGTGCCTGGCACAGGCGGCACATCCGAGTACGCAATTACGACTGGCGACTCAATCACACCGATACATCAAATATTCATCACCCATGAGGTGTAACGTCGCGTTTTCGCGTGGCATGAGCGGTGGGCGACTCAGCATATCAACGACACACCCCCGCTTTTCACTTTTCACTTTTCACTTTTCACTTTTCACTTTTCACTTTTCACTTTTCACTTTTCACTTTTCACTTTTCACTTTTCACTTTTCACTTTTCACTTTTCACTTTTCACTTTTCACTTTTCACTTCCTACACCCGCACACTCGGCCGATACTCGCCCCACACCGTGCGCAACACACCACACACCTCACCCACGGTTGCATTGGCCGCCAGCGCTTCGCGCATCGGATACAACAAGTTGTCAGTACCGTAGGCGGCCAGTTCAATCTTGGCCAGCGCTCCTGCCACCGCCTGATTATTACGGCGTGCTTTAACATCGTTCAGACGTACCAGTTGTTCTTCGGCGACCCGTGCATCTGGTTTGAAGACGGGGAAGTCTTGCGTGCCACCATCAGCAAACCGATTCAACCCCACCACAATTCGCTCTTGTTGCTCAATGTCGCGCTGATAGGCATAGGCCGCATCTGCGATGGCCGCCTGCACCCAGCCCTGCTCAATCGCCGAAACAGCGCCGCCCATCTCGTCGATTTTGGCAATCAGTGTGCATGCCCGCGCTTCGAGTTCGTCAGTCAACGCTTCAATTACATACGAGCCTGCCAGTGGGTCAGCACTACTCGCCACACCACTTTCATATGCAATAATTTGTTGCGTGCGCAACGCCAACGTCGCCGCCTGCTCAGTTGGCAACCCGATGGCCTCATCAAAGCTGTTGGTATGCAGGCTTTGCGTCCCACCTAAGACGGCTGCAAGCGCCTGCATCGTTGTGCGTACCACGTTGTTCAGTGGCTGTTGGGCTGTCAAGCTCGAACCAGCCGTTTGGGTGTGGAAGCGCAGCATCAAACTCTGCTCTTTCTTCGCCCCAAAGCGCTCGCGCATAATCGTTGCCCACAAGCGCCGCGCTGCGCGGAACTTGGCAACCTCTTCTAAGAAGTTATTGTGACAGGCAAAAAAGAACGACAACCGCGGCGCAAATCGATCCACATCAAGTCCAGCCGCCTGCGCCGCACTCACATAGGCAATCCCATTTGCCAACGTAAAGGCAATCTCCTGTACGGCAGTACACCCTGCCTCACGCATGTGATATCCGCTAATCGAAATCGTGTTCCACTTAGGAATTCGTTCTGCACAGTAGGCAAATGTGTCGGTGACAAGTCGCATCGATGGTCGTGGCGGGTAGATGTACGTCCCACGTGCCGAATACTCCTTCAAAATGTCGTTCTGAATTGTCCCACCTAACGCGGTTGCATCGATTCCCTGCCGCTCAGCGGCCAATTCATAGAGCAACAACAACACCGCTGCTGGTGCATTAATCGTCATTGATGTCGTTACCTTGTCAAGTGGGATTCCATCAAACAACGTCAACATGTCGTCAAGACAATCGATTGCCACACCAACCTTACCTACTTCACCATCGGCACGTTCATCGCTCGAATCAAGTCCAAGTTGTGTCGGCAAGTCAAACGCCACCGATAACCCAGTCTGGCCTTGCTCAAGCAAGTACCGATAGCGTTCGTTGCTCGCTTTGGCCGATGCATATCCCGCATACTGCCGCATTGTCCAAAAACGACTGCGATACATCTCGGGGTAGATGCCTCGTGTATATGGGTATTCACCTGGATCAGATTGCGTCCCCTTTACATCATCTGTGCGATAAATACCCTTGATTGGGATGCCCGAATCGGTTGTATGATCCATATACACTCCATCATCATCGTATCTGAGTGTTTGTACTATACCATCTTTCATTCTGTATCACGTACGACCTTGTACACCTCATCACACAGCATTGTGCACACTCACTCTACCGCTCCCGTAATCATTCAATCAATCTCCATTATCATTCAGTAATCATTTTGACATACATCTGATTACACTACGTTTACTGAATTTATTTGTCAAATATTATTGTTATTTTAACATTAAATTTTGATGTATTCATCATTTCATTATTTTGTTGTTCTATTTTTTTTCATCCATGATTTTCTTATTTTTATATACTACTTCTCTATATTTCTGATTTGTTTATATCTTTAACTATAATTATTTTTGATTGTTATGCGAAGTTTACTGTTAACTAAACAGAAATATTTATGTTTATTAATATTTATGCTTATATAATTTAAATACTTGTAATAGTATTTTTCATGCATATTTGTTATATTTTATTGTACTTTTTTCATTCATCACAAGGAGATTACATGCAAAAAATAGCCACACGAGACAGCATCCAACTACTTCGAACAGTCATGAGTTTGTTCATGTTGTTGATTATGCTCATAAGTACGACGGTTGTCGTTGAAGCGAGTGCGCCCTCTGCACCGCAGAATCTTGATTTTCGACGCCTTGGCAACGCATACGTCACCGTAGAGTGGACTGCACCGAGTAGCGTGGGTGGTTCAGCAATTACTGACTATGTCATCCAGCACTGTAACAGTGCCGGTACATCGTGCGTCACCTTCAATGATGGCGTCTCAACAAATCTTTATGCAAAAGTAACCGGTCTTACCAATGGCACTGCATATCGATTCAAAGTAGCTGCAAAGAATAGCACCGGGACGTCAGCATATTCTGCATTGACGAGTGCCATTGCACCACGACCACCGCTCCAAAACGGCAGCTTTGAAGTCGATGCAGTCGACTCAACCACGATTACTGGTTGGGATCTCATCAGCGATAATTTGGGTACTGTCAGGGGGTCACCAAGTGGTGATGATCCGGCAGGTGTTGATGGTTCAAACTACATCGATCTTGGCGTCACTTCGTTGGGTGGATGTGTGACCCAAGATACAACTGACTACGTAGCGATTTGGACGCGTGACGCAAGTAAATACGGTGCACCTGCAACAAAGCCCACATTCGGAACATCTCCACTCGCAGCATATCCAACTGACTGGCCATCAAACGACCAAGATGTGTTTACGACCACTGTCCCCTACACGGTCGGAGCATTAAGTGTGGGGCAGGGCTGGCTCAATAATCGTGGTGCCACAGACTCTCAATACGGGAACGGGAGCGGCGTGGCAAACACCTACTCCTCCGTCGCCAAGACCGTAAGCACCGTTGGGTCGGTTGGTCCCAGCGAAGGCACCAAGGCGTTAATGTTGCAACTCGGCAATTTCTGGCGTGACAAGAAGTATCACGTCTTGCACGGACCAGCCGTTGTCAGCGATTTGTTCAGCGCTTCGGCAGGTCAAGTCATCACACTAGACTGGTACGTACACCAGAACAGACGGGAATAATGCGTGGCAAAACTCAACCGTAACCATTCCCGCCACCAAATCAACGTATCGCTTCGTCTTCGTCAATGGCACGTTTGATCGTACCGGTGGCGCCTGGTCGGGCGCTTCATTCTGGCTCGACAAAATCGCCGTGGCGAATCCACAGGAGATTCCATTCGGCCCGGTACCCGACAAATACGTCGGCGACGGCACGTTCACTGTGCCAGAGTTCGCCGACTCAGGTTTGACCGTCGCCTACGAGTCAACAACGACGTCCGTGTGTACGGTCTCCGGCAAAACAGTCACGTTGCTTTCAGCAGGCACTTGTACCTTGATAGCACGACAGCCAGGTGGCGAGTTGAGCGATGAAGTCTACATTGCCGCTGCACCTGTCACACAGTCGTTCAACGTCATTGCAGGGAGTCGCCCAACGGCCACGCCGACAAGTAGTCCTGTGCCAACGGCTACGCGTACCTTCACTGCCACGCGTACCTTCACTGCCACACGTACCTTCACGCCGACACCGCATCCATTTGCCATTCGTGATGTTGCCGTCGGTTCGGCCTTTACCATGGTGGTGCTCAACAATGACACATTAGCAACCTGGGGCTTTAATCGCGAGGGTCAAGCCTCCATCCCCACGTGGATGAAGGGACGTCCCGTCGCGGAGGTTGAAGTCGGTTCCAACTACGTCATCGTCCTCGGTCGCAGTGGTCGCGTCTTCGGTTGGGGGCAAAACGACTTTGGTGGCGTCGGCAAACTCCCCGCCGGCTGTACCACCAAATGTCTGCCCGGTACCGGGATTCCCACTGCCGCCCTCACTGGCGTGCGCACCATCTCCGCTAGTCTCGGCCACGTCATGGCCCTCAAGACTGACGGATCGCTCCTCATCTGGGGCCGCAACGAATTCAATCAACGCATTCCTCCTGCCGCCGCGCTCACTGGCATCTCTGCCGTCGGTGCCGGCCACTCGCACTCACTCGCCGTCAAACGCGGCCGGGTCATTGCCTGGGGCCGCAATACCTGGGGCCAGACCAATGTGCCCACCAATTTGACTGGCGTCATCGCCGTGTCCGGTGGATTTGACCACTCTCTGGCGCTCAAGAGCGACGGCACCGTCGTCTGTTGGGGTAGTAATCACACCGGTCAGTGTACGATGCCTCGTGGCATGAAGGATATCATCCAGATTAGTGCAGGTCGCTACTACTCACTCGCCATGGACCGTGACGGCAACGCCTACGGCTGGGGATCACCGGAGCCTGAGGTCAACTTCGGCCAGCATCGTGTGCCGCGCGACCTGCCTAAGGCGGGCGCCATCTCCACCGAGTACTCGCACTCGATTATCGGCTTCCGCAATGCCGAAGTCCTTGCCTGGGGCGATGCCAAACTCAGCGCATTAGTGTCACGCAAACCGCAACCCCATAAGCACCGTATGTGTGTACAAAAGCACCTCGCATGGAACATCATGCGAGGTGCTTTTGCGTGGCCCATCAAACAGCGTATAATAAGAGCATATCCTTCATTCGAGTGGACACATGGCACGCACGCTCACCGGGAACCCGGCAGTCATCGCCTTGGTCGTCATGGCATGCATCAACATGATCTGGGGGGCCGCATTCCCCATCACCAAACCAGCTCTTGAGGATATGCCACCGATTTCGTTTGCATTTTGGCGATTTACGCTGGCACTTTCCATTCTCTTACCGCTCTCGTTCAAACAGGTCTGGCAACTTCTCATCGGGCCCGAACGCAATCAACTCATCATCATGGGGGTTTTGGGCTTTTGTATTACCCAAATCACACAAGTCTACTCGTTAGTCTTGAGCCCGGCCACACATATTGCCTTGATGTCAACGACCACTCCACTGTGGGTGGCCATCATTGCAAGTGTCTCACTCAACGAACCATTTACGTGGCGTATGCGCATAGGCACCGTGTTGGCCTTGGTCGGGGTTGGGATTGTCCTCAGCCCACGTGAAGGGGTCTCGTTTGATTGGTCAGTCTGGGCCGGTTATGCCATTTATCTCATCAGTGCCGTTGGCTGGGCCGCATACAACGTGATGGGTCGGTCAATGATGCAACGCATCACACCACTCCCGGCCACTGCAGCTGCCGCACTTGTTGGCGTTCTCTGTTTGCTGCCGTTTGCCATCGGCGAATATCTCAGTGGGCAGGTCACCCATATCACGAACGCGTCGTTGTTTGGCATTGTGTATACAGCGCTGTTAGTGACTGTTCTCGGCTATCTTACGTTGTTCTGGGCACTCGGCAAGAGCAGCTCAAGTAATGTGGCCGCCATGATGTACTTTCAACCAATCGCCGGCGCCATAGTGGCCTGGGTTTGGCTCAACGAAGAGCCGACCATCGGATTTTTTGTGGGCTCTCTGCTGACGTTCATCGGAGTCTGGCTGGTTATTAGTGCAACTCCACCATCAAAGCCCGTTTCGCAATGAGGTGAAACAGATTGGCATTGTCGCCAAAGGAGATTCAAACATGCGCGTGCTCTTTGTTGCTGCCGAAGCAGCCCCACTCATGAAAGTTGGCGGCCTTGCTGATGTCGCAGGCGCACTGCCAAATCAGCTCCGTCGTGAAGGGGTTGACGCGGCACTCGTCATGCCACTCTACCGAAAAATGCGCCACGTGGTTGCTGGTGTCGAGCCAATGAGTGCGAGCTTTCTGGCACTCGGCGAACGCCAAGAAGAAATCAGAGTCTATCAGGTGCCGACCGCAGACGGCACTCCGCGGTATCTCCTCGATATTCCGGCTGCGTTTGAACGTGATGCCGTCTACGGTGAACACGACGATGACGCACGATTTATCCTGTTCGCACGGGGTGTCATGCACCTCATCCAGCATCTCCGTGAGGTCTGTCATTGGAGTGCAGACGTGGTTCATGCCAATGATTGGCACACGGCACTCGTCCTCGCCTTCATGCGTACGCGCTACGCCTACACGTTTGGTCACATCGCCACCGTCTTCACCATTCACAATCTCGCCTATCAAGGTGAATATGGTGGTTGGTCGCGTCATCTGGCGGGCCTCGATGAATGGGGTGGCGTCGAACATCACGCAGGTCTCCCCGGCGACACCTTTAACTTCATGGCCCGAGGCCTGCTCGCCGCCGATATGATCAACACGGTCAGCCCCACCTACGCCAACGAAATCCTCTCACCGGCCTATGGCGAGCGCCTCGATGCAATTTTGCGCAGTATGCGCGACCGTCACAGTGGCATCCTCAACGGCATTGATGTCGATTTTTTTAATCCGGCCAGTGATCCGCTCATCCCTGC
>VGPG01000119.1 GCA_016875555.1 Chloroflexota bacterium
ATGACCTGGATCAACGAAGGGTTCGATGCCTATATCTGCGTCATCACCGACGCCTCGGCCGGCGGCCCCGACGAAGCGACCGATTTAAGTCCAGCCGAACGCCAGAAGACCGTTGATACGCGCAAAGTCGAACAACTCGAGGCGGCCAAACGCCTCGGTCTCAAAGGTGTCATCCATCTTGATTATCCGGATGGGAGACTCTATCCGACGCTCCAGCTGCGCCGCGACATTGTGCGCGTGCTCCGCACCTACAAGCCGACGCGCGTCATCTGCCAGTCACCAGAGCGCTACTGGGGCATGCCCCTCGGCATTGCCCGCTATCACCCCGATCACATTGCGGCGGGTACGGCCACATTGGCAGCGTTGTATCCGGCCAGCCAGAACCCGTGGGATTTCCCTGAATTAATGACCCAAGAAGGGCTCCTGCCGCACAAGGTCAACGAGATTTATATTGTAGGCACGCCGCAACCCAACATTGCCATAGACATTAGTGCCGTCTTTGAGCGTAAGCTACACGCCTTACATGCACATGCCAGTCAAGTGGGGGCTGAGAACCCAGAGCTTGATGTGCGCATGCGTCAGTGGGCCATAGAGTTGGGCGAGAAGTATGGTTTACCGATGGCCGAAGTCTTTCATCGGACGGAGAACCCCTAATCATGTTTAAGGCAGAGTTCCGCACTCCCGAGGCACGACGTGGATTCATCCTCATCACATTGACCACGTTGTTAGCGAGTTTTGCCATGTCAGGGCAACACGCCATCGTCACCAACTTCTTTCGTGATGTGTTATTGCTCGAGGGTCCACAATTCGGCTATATCACGGCCATCCGCGAGATCCCCGGCTTTTTGATTCTCTTTTTGACGGCACTCTTCTATCGCTTGTCATTGCCACGCTTAACAACCCTGGCGTTGATGACATTGGCGTTGGGATATGCACTATTCAGCATTGCCACGGACTTTGCTAGTGTAGCACCATGGGTAATTGTCAGCTCGATGGGCTATCATACCTGGCTTCAGACCCAACATGCCTTGGCGATGAGCACCACGACCGAGGACAAAGCTGGCACCGTGCTTGGCACCGTGAAGGCATTAGGTAATTTGGGCGGGTTGTTGGCCATGGTCTTGATGGCACTCGGGTTCCAGTACGGCTGGTTCGATTTCACCAGTGCCTTCTACCTGCTCGGGTTGGCAGCGGCCGCCGCCGGCGTGGCTATTTTTGCGTTCCCTAATCTCAAAGATGGCATCCCACACCCAGCTGAGACCAAGCGCGAGCCGATTGTCATCCACAAGGATTACCGCTTTTATTACATGCTGAATTTGCTCGACGGTGGTCGGCAACAGATTTTCTTTTCGTTTGGGTTGTATGTGTTAGTCGAAAACTACAATCTGAGCGTCAGCCAATTAACTTTGCTGTTGATTGCGGTCAACATCATCAACACCCTGCTTGGTCGCCGCGTTGGGAGGTTGATTGACCAATTCGGCGAGCGTCCGATGTTGGCGGTAGCCAATGTGTTGTACGTAGTGGCATTGGCAGGGTATGCGTTTGTCAACAACATCTGGATTGTGTTGGCGTGCTATACAATTTACAGCATCATCTTCCCAATTTCGTGGATTGGGGCCAACACCTACCTGCGCAAAGTCGCCTCACAGGCCGATATTGCACCATCAATAGCCATGGGGCTCACCATGCAACACGTAGCGGCGGTGATTGTGCCGTTGGCAGCCGGGTACATCATGAACTTCTACGGCTACCAGATTCCATTCGCCATTGCCATGGTCTTCGCGGTGATTACCATGGTGTCAACGCGCTATATTGACCCGGCTAGCCAAAAGTCGAGCAGCCGCTTGGCCGAAGGAGCCGCGCGGGTGTAACTCCATCTCGGAGCAGGGACATGCCCTGCTCCACATACCAATCGTCGCAAAGGAGCTGAACGATGACTGCAACCCCAAATCTCATCATCCACAACGGTACCATTCTCACCATGGCCCACGACAAACCGCAGGTCCAAGCCGTGGCGTCACTCAATGGCCGTATCATTGCCACCGGTGCAGACCACGAGATTCTGCCGCTTGGCGGCCCTGGCACCAAAATAATCAACCTGCATGGTGCCATGGTGGTACCCGGGCTCAACGACGCCCACAACCACATGCTCGAAGTCGGCATCAAGATGACACGCATTGCCCTCGACGAGTGCAAGTCACTCGAAGAGATGCGCAATTTGATTGCCGATGCCGCCAAAAACACACCTCCCGGCAAGTGGATTATCGGTGAGGGGTGGAACGAGTCGTTTTTGAAAGAAAACCGCCCACCCACGTGTCGCGACATCGACGCTGCTACCGATAAGCACCCCGTCTTGCTCAAGCGCTTTTTTAATATGGACACGGTCAACAGCGTGGCCCTCAAGTTGGCCGGTATCGACGCCAATACGCCCGATCCAGCCGGCGGCTCGATTGAGCGCTACAGCGATGGGCACCCCAACGGTATCTTGCGCGCCTCGGCTAAGTTGCTCTGCCGCAACTTGTTGCCAGCCGTGACCCAAGACGAGGCGATATTGGGCATCGAGAAGGCTTCAACCACCTATCTCAGCTATGGTATCACCAGCATTCAGGAGCCAGGGTTGTACCCATGGGAGATGCGCGCATACATGGGGGCACACCGTGCTGGACGCATGCATGTGCGCACCTCGTTGATGCCATCATGGCACGGATTCCGTGAAGAAGAGATTGAGGCAGAGCTCGACGACCGCGCCGCCAACCTCGGGTTGTGGAGTGGGCTTGGTGACGACATGTTACGCCTGACTGCGCTCAAGATGGCCGTTGACGGTGGTACCACCAGTCGCACCGCGTGGATGTTCAATCCGTTTATTGGTGAAAGCGTCGTGCGCGACTTCAACCGTCTCAACCCGGCCGATTTGCGCCGCTACTTTGCGCGCGGACATGCGTTAGGGTGGGACATCGGCATTCACGCTATCGGCGACCGTGCGCACCACGAGTCAGCCCTGGCGTTCGCTGATACGATTGCCGCCAATCCGCACGAGCATCGGCACAACTTGATTCACGCCTACTTCGCCACCGAGGAGTCGTTGCAGGCGATGTCTAAGTACCAAATTGGCGCAGTGATTCAGCCGACGTTTATCTACTTCGAGGGTGATGATTTGTTCCGCGATGTGGGCGAGGAGTTGGCGCATCAGTACAAGCCGGCGCGTACCTACCTCGATCGTGGTATTCCGATGATTGCCTCGAGCGATATTCCGAGCACCTTCCACTACAATCCGTTTATTAGTTTGTACAGCTTAGTGACGCGCAAGACCCACAAGGGGACAGTAATCGCACCAAAAGAGGCAATTAGCCGCGAAGAGGCGTTGCGTTCGTACACGGCCACCCCACCATGGTTAACGCGTGAAGAACACCTCAAGGGCAAGATTCAGCCAGGCATGTTGGCTGACATGGCGGTGCTTGATCGCAATTACTTGACCTGTGATGACGAAGAGATTTTGCAGATCAAGGTCAGTATGACGATTTTGGGCGGTCAGGTCGTCTACACGCGATAATTCGCACATCTCCCACGCTGTATGCATCGGGGTGCGCACATGGTGCGCACCCCGATATATTGTATGTTGTCAACGCGCACACGAGGGCAGATACGACCTGTTTATGCTATACTTTTGCATGAACGTTTGTCTAACAAACGTCCGCAAAGGAGAGGTTGTATGCCAGTCATTCCAAGTGTTGTTGAGCGCACGCCGCGCGGCGAACGTGGGTGGGATCTCTACTCACGCTTGCTCCAAGAGCGTGTCATCATGTTGGGTAGCCCAATTGACGATGACGTAGCGTCATCAATTGTGGCCCAGCTCTTGTATTTGCAACATCAAGACCCCAAGCGTGATATTTGGTTCTACATCAATAGCCCAGGTGGCAGTGTGCGCGATGGGTTGGCCATCTATGACACGATGCACATCATTGCCCCGGATGTCAACACGGTCTGTATTGGACGTGCGGGGAGTATGGCGACGATTTTGTTGGCGGGTGGCACCAAAGGGAAGCGCTTTGCGCTGCCCAACTCAACCGTTCACTTCCATCCAGCGGGTGGTGGTGCACAGGGGTATGCACCAGACGTCGAGCGCATGGTGCAGGAGTTGTTGCGCTTGCAGACCGTCGGTAACGGATTGCTTGCTGCTGACACGGGGCGCACCCCTGAAGAAATTACGCGCGATTTCAGTCGTGACCGCTTCATGACACCGCAAGAGGCCAAAGAATACGGCTTTATTGACGAAATCTTACAATTACCAGGGCGCTAATCAGCACGGTACATGGTCTCACGACGATGTACCGTCTGCGTATATTGCATTGATGTAAGTGGATAGAGGAGTGCAAAGATGGGGCTACTCACGGGTAAACGAGCCTTGATTATGGGCTTGGCCAACGACAATTCAATCGCCTGGGGTATTTCGAAGGCATTTCATGCCGAGGGTGCAGAGCTATGCTTCACCTATGTCAACGAGGCCATCGAGAAGCGCGTGCGCCCGCTGGCAGCGAGCCTGGGATGTGATTTTGTCATCCCATGCAATGTTGACAGCGATGCCGACATTGATCAGATGGCAGCCAGCATCAAGGAGCGTTGGGGCACCTTTGATATTTTGATTCATGCGATTGGATACGCCAAAAAAGAAGAACTCAATGGCGAATACCTCAACGTCACCCGCGAAGGCTTCCAGATTGCCATGAACACCAGTGTCTACTCGTTGACGGCAGTGGTCAAGGCAACACGATCATTGCTTAACAGCGGTGGATCAGTGCTAACACTGACATACCACGGCTCACAGCAAGTCGCCCAGAACTACAACGTGATGGGTGTTGCCAAGGCTGCCCTCGAGGCCAGCGTACGCTACCTCGCCAGCGACCTCGGTCCATCCAACATTCGTGTCAACGCCATCAGTGCTGGCCCAATTCGTACGTTGGCAGCGAGTGGTATTGCCGGGTTCAAGGATCTGCTCAAGTCATTTGCCGGTGTTGCACCACTACGCCGTAACGTGACACAAGATGATGTCGGCAACACGGCGCTCTTTTTGTGCAGTCATCTCGCCTCGGCCACTACCGGCGAAATCATCTACGTCGATGCCGGGTTCCGCACCGTCAGCATCACCATTGATTCCTAACACAGCGCGCGTTATTCAATCACACCCCCGACACGGTGCTATACGCCGTGTCGGGGGTGTGGTGTTGATGCGCAATACAGCAGGGTTACGAAGGCTCGTGCACCGAGGGCAATGTACCATCGTCCATCAATTTTGTATAAATCCAACGCAGCACATATTGCAGCACGGCGGTCACAGGGATTGCCAAAAACAAGCCCAAGACTCCGCCAACTGCGGCCCCCGACAAAATTGCCGCGATCACCAGCACGGGGTGTAGATGCACGGCTGGACCAACCACCGCCGGGATAATGACGTAATCCTCGAACATGCGCAGCCCAAAATAGACGGCACCAATGACGGCCGCAACAATCCAAGCCTCGCTCCCAAAGGGAATTGGTGTTTGGAAGAGAGCCATGATAATGGCAAATGCGGCAGCAGACCACGGACCCACGATTGGGAGAATTTCGACGACACCGCTGATGATGCCGATCAACAGCGCATACCGCACGCCCAATATCCACAACGCAATGGTCGTCAATACTGCCATGATGGGAATGAGTAACAATGTGCCTCGGATATAGCCGCTTAATATGCGGTGTATTTGGAGCATCACATGTTTGACCTCATCACGATGGTCGTGTGGAATCAGGTGAAAGATGCGACTCACCAGCGTGCGCCCATGGAGCATCAAGTAGAACGCCGTAATGAGAAATGCCAGCGTATGCAGGAAACTTTCAATAAATCCAACAAATATCCGTGGGACGCGTGCGGGAAGTGATGTTACTACCTCGCTGATATACCCACGCAACTCGCCACCTATTTCGATATTCATGTCGCCGATTGTCACAGAGAACTGTTAGATGCGATTCAATACCTGCGGAAGTTCTTGACGCATTAACTGGTATTGTACGGTGAGCAATGGCACCAACCACATGATACTCCCAGCAATCAGCAACGCGACCACACCATAGAAGAGCACGACTGCCCACAAACGCGAGACACGCACCCATTGTGTGATCCATGTAATCACCGGAAAAAAGATGTAGGCGATGACAACAGACCCAAACAAGGCGATTGCCACCTCGTGAATCAGTTCGAATAGCACAAACGTCATGACCATGATGAGGATAATAACTATCCATTTCATCAACCGACTAAACCGTATGGTGGCAGCAGGAACAGACATGACACACACCTCTCAACCAATCAACGAGAAGATTCATGGGGCAACCAACAACCGCACACACACAAAACCGCACCACAACAGTGGTGCCACTGTCATGATGCGGTTAGTCTACGTAATTACTAGGGACACGCTACGCCTTACGCCCACGCCCTAAAGGAATGCGTGTCTCAAGCTGATCGGTGTTGTCTTCGGTTTGCGTGACAGCAATGTCAATCATATTCGAGTCGATGTTCGGCAGGTAACGCTTAATCACCTCAGAAAGTTCACGCTTGAGATTATCAATCATGGCCGGTGTCAACTTCACACGGTCACTCACAAGCACGGTCAACAGTCGGTCACGCGCTACACCAGCAGAGCCCTTACTCCGGCGAAAGAAATTCATTTTACGGCTCCTTTATTACCACACCAGGTCTTACCGCCCCCCGCGGAAGATTCCCGATATGCGTTCAAATAATGTGGGGTTATCCTCGATTGGCTCAATCGGGACCTCTTCACCGGCCAACCGTCGCGCAATATCAGTATAATAGCGGCCCGTGCGCGATGACTTGTCGAGTGTCAATACCTCACCTTTGTTGGTGGCGGTAATCACATCCTCGTCCTCAGGAATAATCCCTATCAAATCAATGGCCAAAATTTGGAGTACGTCATCCACACTCATCATTTCGCCACTTTTGACCATTTTGGGGCGCAATCGATTGACAATCAATCGTGGTTGACCTTTGTCATATGCCTCACAGAGACCGATAATTCGATCGGCATCACGCACGGCTGACACTTCAGGTGTGGTCACAATAATGACTTCATCGGCACCAGCGATCGCATTTTTGAAACCAGACTCAATGCCAGCTGGGCTATCAATTAGCACGTAGTCTGCCTCATCGCGCAGTTGATCGACTAATTCAATAATCTCTTCTTGCGATACGGCATCTTTGTCTTTGGTCTGCGCTGCTGGGAGTAGATACAATTCTGATTGGTGTTTATCTTTGATGAGTGCCTGACGCAAACGGCAGTTACCTTCAATGACATCAACCAAATCATAGACAATGCGATTCTCTAAGCCCATGACGACATCAAGATTCCGCAACCCAATATCTGCATCCATCACTACGACCTTGTAGCCGAGCATGGCCAAGGCGGTACCAAGATTTGCTGTTGATGTAGTCTTACCAACGCCACCTTTACCGGATGTTACTGTAATTACTTTCGCCATAAAGGTTATTCCTCTCACCACAGACGATTAGCGTCGATAGTCTTGCCACAAATGCACCATGATCTGATCATCTTCGATACAGGCAATCTCCGGACCACGGTTAGTGTTATCTTCGGGAGCACGCGCACGAATGTCAGCGATACGAATCTGCGTGGCTGAAAGCTCAATCGCACAAATCACCGCATTCCGATCACCCATGGCACCGGCGTACACCAAACCACGGACCCGACCAAACACCACGATACTCCCAGATGCAATTACCTCGGCCCCAGCGTTCACATCACCGAGCAGCGTCAAGTCGCCGTGGTGGCGTAAAACTTGTCCAGAACGTAAATTGCGCATCACTACAGACGGAGGGATGTCCGCTTGTACCGGTGGTTGCACCACCGGAACGCTCGTGGTAAATCCTGCGGCACGTGCCGCCTGGCGTACATCGCGCGACTCTGCTTGAATCGTACTGGCAACAACCTGGTACGAAGCCATCGTATCACGAAGTACTTGTACTGCATCGTTGTCAAGCTGACGATTACCAACTTCGAGTGACACACGCATGCCCTGCAACAACGCCGAACCCTGCTCGAGCTGACGTTGGAGTGCACTCAACGCCTCATCCCATGGACAAGCATCATTGATTATTACGCGAATGCCACCGCGAGCACCCTTAATTGCCACGACATCAGACATAGTCAATCTCGTTGTGCAAAC
>VGPG01000120.1 GCA_016875555.1 Chloroflexota bacterium
CAACATATGCGTCTGCCGGTGCACGCTACGGATATGAGTTGCTTTGGGTAGTTGTGCTTGTCTTTTTAGGTGTTGCGGTTGTCCAAGAGATGGCTGCTCGACTCGGTGCAGTAACCGGCAAAGGATTTGCTGATCTCGTTCGCGAGAATTTTCCAATTCGTGTGACTGCGTTCATTATGCTCACGTTATTGGTTGCGAATACCGGCATCATCATCTCAGAATTTGTTGGCATTGCCGCCGCCGCCGAACTGTTTGGCATCAGCCGATACATTGCCGTGCCCGTTGCTGCGTTTTTAGTGTGGTTTCTGATTACTGCAGGCACGTATAGTCGTGTTGAAAAGGTACTTATCGCTCTGAGTACCTTGTTTTTGGCATACATTGCATCAGCGTTCCTAGTTAATCCCGCCCCCGAGGCAATCATGGCCGGTCTTATGCCTCGAGCCCCGACGCAATCAGACGAAATCATGTTAATTGTTGCGCTCGTCGGCACGACCATTTCGCCGTACATGCAACTCTATGTGCAATCTTCTGTAGTTGAAAAAGGAACGACACCGCATGAATTGAAGTACACACGCGTTGATGTGTATGCGGGTACATTGCTCTCTGGCGTGGTGGCTGCATGCATACTCATCGCAACTGCAACCACACTGTTCCCTCATGGGATTCGCATTGAGACAGCAGATGACGCAGCGCTAGCGCTTGCGCCTATCGCAGGCGAGTACGCTAAGTATCTGTTTGCGCTTGGTTTGTTAGGTGCGTCTTTTTTGGCTGCCGGTGTACTGCCACTGTCAACTACCTACATGCTCAGTGAATCACTAGGATTCGAACGTGGAGTATCACGGAGTTGGCAAGAAGCTCCGGTGTTCATGGGTATATTCACCGTGTTAATTGTTGCTGGTGCAGCCGTTTCGCTTATTCCGGGACTGCCACTCATCGACGTCCTCGTTGGCGTATACGTGTTAAATGGTCTACTTCTTCCAATTGCCTTATTTGCCATTATGACTTTGGTGAATAATCGTGAGTTAATGGGTGATTTTGTAAACACGCCACTCCAACAAGTGCTGGCGTGGTTGATCGTTTCCGCAGTAAGTGCGCTTTCGCTTGTGTACATCGTCTGGACGCTTTTTTGGTGAAGCGGCAAGTGGGTTCTCCACTTGCCGCTTGTATGTGCCTATGCCAAATCACTTATTTTTATAAAAACCGCTTCGGGCTCAATTTCATCCGTACAGCGTGGGCCGGTATCCGTCCAATCTGGCATCGAATCCAGTGTGACGTGTGCGGTGACGCTCATATCGTGTGTCACCAAGATTTGACAGGCGAGTCTATACTGGCCGAGCATTTCACGCTCCTTGAGCTTAGCGTGCTCAGCACTCGTCATGGTGTCTGGCTCACCCGATGTAAAGCTCACACGGCATGTAGTACAACGTGATTTACCACCACAACGGTGGCCAATAGAAACCTTGGCATCTTCGATGACATTTACCAACCGAGTGCCTTCAACAACATCTATCGTTCGACCGTCAATAGTAACCTTTGGCATCATACATCCTTTCGTACAGCGCGGTGATGGAGTGGGTAGTAGATGATCAAGGCGATAATGCCAATGACCAATGGAATTACAAATGCGGACTGATAGCCAGCCATTTGATAAAATCCTTGGTCATTGCGGCCAAATGCATTGATGACTAACCCCATTAACCACTGTACCACAAAGCCACCGAGAAATCCGAATACGTTCAATGCCACTGCGGCACGACCGCTCATCTGCTGGGCAAACATGCGTCGTGCTTGTGGTAGCATGACCACATTTGCTGCTGCGCCAAAACCAAAAAGTGCATAGACGACTCCAAGTGATACCTGTGTGGGTGCAAACGGAAGAAAAACAAAAAAGCACAAATTAGTTAACATAACAATTTGTGCTGAAATAATTACATATGTCGTTCCGCAACGATCAGCCAGTGGACCACTTACCGCATACCCAAACACAGTGCCGATTCCCATAGTTAGTAGTGCAAATCCTGTTTGCGTAGGCGTGAATCGTGCTACATCATATGCAAATGGGCCGGCCCACAATGTTTGTACTGCCAATAACGTGCCTAACTGGGAAAAATAGATGGGAGTTAAGCGCAAAAAGTCTGGGGTACGATAAATCTCCCCATATCCGTCGAACGGATTGCCCAGCGTGCGCGTGGGCGTGATATCTGGTGGTGTGTCACGGGTGAAATTCCAGATGCTTAATGCGGTTATTGCAACAAAAATGCTACTCCCTATGAATATTACTCGCCAGCCGTAGGTTTCATTGACCAGCGCCATTGGAGTGGTTGACAATAAGCCACCAATGGACCCAATCGCAACCAGTGACGTGGTAGTGGTGGCCAAACGATTTGTCGGCACCCAATTCCCGAATGTCTTCACCGCGCCCATCAGACCACCCGCTGTGCCCACGCCGATGAGTAGACGCCCGAGTGCAACATGCCAAAACAGTGTTGCGTTGGCATAAATGAGTGCTCCAACTATAGTAGGGATTAACAAAATAGGAATCACAATGCGTGATCCATATCGATCAAGCGCCGCACCAAGTGGCAGCTGTACCAGCGAAAACGTGATGTAGTACAGGCTTGTCATCAAACCAAGCTGATCCGCAGTAAGGCCAATATCTGCCATCAAATTCGGTGATATGACGGCATTTACAGATCGCAAAAAGTTTGACGTAATGTAGCCGCACACAAACGCAATAAACACCCAAGTAAACGTGGGATAGCGCACAACAATCCTTTCGACAGATTAGGGCACCACAGCTACACACCGCAGAATGGCCACATTTTGTTCAGGCTCTCGGCTAAGATCCTCACCGCTGGCGGTAATCCCACACCCAATTGTGCCATCTCCAAGATTTTGCACAAGCACTTCGAGTTGTCTGCCTTGTCGAGCGCGAAAGCCAAACCGCCAGGGTGGCTCCCCTTCGCGTGTGGCATCAAAAGCCATGTCATTCAAGTATTGAATGCGCACCAATTTGCTTGTTCCAGTGACCTGATATTCGACGCGTTGGCTCCGTGGTTCTGATTCGGGTTGTATTCCCTGATCAGCATTTTGGGCACCTATAATTCCCACAATGAGTACTGCTACTCCCAAAATAATAGCGGTGAGGCGTGCTCCGCGGATACCACGCTCATAGTGTTGTTTTTCGTTTGATGGTTCCATACTGTGTATCTCACTAGACGTACAAAAGATGTCGTCACAAAGTAGTGACATTTGTGTATCATATGAGTATTATGAGTCCACGTCAAAAAGAACCACTCACATACGAACACGCATTACTTGGGTTTCTCCACGAAACGCCAATGCATGCATATGCACTTCATCAACGCATCATCCTCTCTCCATTTGGGCAGGTATGGCACATCAAACAAAGTGCGCTCTATGCAATGATTACGCGTCTCCAAGAGCTTTCGTTCATCACCGTATCAGCTGCTGCCGATGATGCGCGTGGTAAGCGCTATTTATCAATTACGGATGAGGGGATTGCCGTTTTCGAAACATGGTGTCAATCACCCGTTGATCATTTGCGTGACATCCGCATCGAGTTTTTGGCCAAACTATACTTCACGCTGCGCTGTTATCCAAAGTATGCAACGCGTTTACTCGAACTACAGCATGTTGCCTGTACGTCATGGTTGGCACAACTTTCTACGCCCAAACAAACCGAATCCTACATCACCATGGTCCACACATATCGACGTGGTCAAATCGAAGCTGCCATCCGCTGGATTGATGAATGCCGACAGCTCGCAGCCGAATAGCGTACAATATAAAGGACATCGTTCTTTATGGAGTATTACATGATTTCTGCGAATGCTTCCCATTCTTTGGATACATTATTGGCCCGGCGTGCATTTGAATTTGACCATGCAAATCCGATTTTGGCTGATCTCCCCAAAGAGACAAGCGAAACGATTAGTTTGGCCTACGGAGATGCTGACCCTCGTTTGTTCCCCATTAAAGAACTTATATCGTCTGTTGATGGCTTGCTCAGCGAAAAACGCGATGCGGTGCTCAATTATGCACCTGTCGATCGAGAACTCACCGAACTGGTCGCTCGCCGCTTACAAAAACGTGGTGTCGTTGTTGATGAGCAAAACATTCTCATTACCTATGGTTCTAGTCAAATTCTTGGTTTACTCCCACAAATCATGCTGAATCAAGGTGATGTGGTCATTGTTGAAGGGCCAACGTTTCTAGGTGCAATCGAGTATTTCGTGACACAGGGAGCCACCATCGAAACGATTCCAGTCGGCGACCATGGGATGGACATTGACGCACTCGCAGACACGTTGCAACGACTTGCAGCACACGGCAAACAAGCCAAATTCATCTACACCATTCCCACGCACCATAATCCAACGGGCACGATGATGCCGCTGGCCAATCGCAAACGATTACTGTCGTTGGCGGCCACATATGGGGTACTTGTGCTCGAAGATGATGCCTACGGCGATCTTGACTTTCGCGGAGAAATGGCTGCATCATTATTAACACTACCCGGCAGCGAATGGGTGTTACATATCGGCACGTTCTCAAAAATCCTTGCGCCAGGCGTGCGCATGGCGTGGGCGTACGGTCCAACTCCCGTGATGCAGCGCCTGCGCAAATTCCAGAGCGATCAAGGTGCGGGTCCGTTTATCACAAGACTCGTGTCGTACATCGCAAAGGATGGTTGGCTAGAGCAACACATCAACGTGCTGAACAGCGCTTATGCGTACAAATACGCAACCATGCGGGATGCGATGGCGCAACACTTTCCGCAGGATGTGCGTGTGAGCACCCCTAGTGGTGGATTTTTTGTCTACGGGTATTTACCGCTCGACATGCCCGCACGTGCCTTAATTGATGTGGCAATTGCCCACGGTGTGTCATTCTTACCGGGAACTGTAGGCTATGCCAACGGTGGTGGCACCCATGAAATGCGATTAGCATTTAGTTTTCAGTCAGAAGCACACATCGTTGAGGGAATTACACGACTTGGAGAGGCGATGCGCGTCCATCGGGCACAAGGGTAGTTCCGGGTACATTCTCGCATCTGTTACAATGTTCACACAGGTTTTTCGCAGGGTGCAATAGGTAGGAGTAGGCGATGAGCAGCACTGAGTTACGAACGCTCGACTCGTTATTTGGGATCGTGCAAAGCAGTATGTGCCAGGGCCGGAATGGGGTGCAGAGCCCGAAGGGACCATTAGTTTGGCCTACGGTTTTGCCGACCCAGAACACTTCCCCGTGGCTGAAATAGTTGAAGCTACGGCAGAAGTTTTAGGCGAAGACGTGAATGGTGCGCTGAACTATGGCCCTACGTATGCTGGCTTGATACGTCTCGTAGCGCAGCGGTTACAGGCGCGTGGCGTAGCGCACGCAAGCGCGCAGAACGTGCTCATCTCATATGGATCCAGTCAAATTCTCGCACTCCTCCCGCAAATCATGATTGATCCGGGCGATACCGTCATTGTTGAAGCGCCTTGTTTCATCGGTGCGGTGCGCTCATTCCAAGAAGTCGGTGCAACCATCGAATCAGTCCCTGTCCGTGAAAACGGTATGGACATCGATGCGCTTGCCACAATGTTGGTCACCCTCCAGCAAAAAGGAGTTCGGCCGAAATTCATCTATGTCACACCAACCTATCAAAATCCCACTGGTACGCTGATGCCACTTGAGAATCGCAAGCGATTACTTGCGCTTGCTGAGCAGTTCGGGGTGTTGATTTTTGAAGATGATGCCTATGGTGATTTGCGCTTCGAGGGAGAGGCAATTCCACCGATTGTTGCACTTGATACAAAAGGGTGGGTGTTGCATATCGGCACGTTCTCAAAAATCCTCGCGCCTGGTGTCCGCATGGCGTGGGCTTGTGGACCAGAAGCAATAATTCAACGGCTGGCAAAGTTCAAGGTGGAAGGTAGTAGCGGTCCGTTCATGACCCGAGTGGTCGAACGGTTTGCTGCAGATGGACGACTTGAATCACATATTTCTGATCTGAACGCAACATATCGACGCAAGCGCGATGTGATGGTCGAGGCAATCAAAGAACACTTCCCTGCAGACGTACGTTACATCGTTCCACAAGGCGGATTCTTCGTGTATTGTTACCTACCAACAGACATGCCAACTGTTGCTGTAATAAAACATGCACGCGACCACAAAGTCTCATTTTTGCCCGGAATGGGATGTTATGCCAATGGCCAAGGCACGCACGAGATACGACTGGCATTTAGTTATCAGAATGATGCAAACATCATCGAAGGTATACGCCGCCTCGGAGCGGCCATGAAAGCAGCACGGGCTTAATGTCATCTACCTCCCCCTCAATTGTTGACGCAATGGTGTATCGGGTCGAGCGTATCATGCTCGGCCCGATACGTGGTGATTTACGGCATAACGTGTGGATTGAGACGATTGCCTCCATCCTATTTGGACTTTTTTGGGCAACTACTGTCGGTTTTTTTCCAGTCATATTGCGCAACATGGGGGCCAACGAAGACCAGTTAGCGTTATATGTTGTCTTTCAGTCATTCGGTCTGATTCTTACACCGATTAGCGTTGCCATTTTCCAGCGTTATCGAATTGTGAAAATAGCCAGTTATATCTGGATGTTTGGGCGCGGGACGTTGCTGCTTGTGCCATTCGTAGGCAACAATGTTTCGTTTTTTATGATTATCATCGGCATTTTTTGGATTTGTGAATTGGTGCCTTCACCTGGGTATGTGCGCTTACTCGAGCGATTGTATCCAGATAATGTGCGCGGACGCATTATGAGCTTTGTACGCATCGGAATGACGTTCGCCATTCTTGTGATGACTCCTGTGGCTGGATGGCTGCTTGACATATTTGACCATACGGTGGTCATTCCAATTGTCGCTATTTTTGGTATTCTGGCTTCTGTGGTCTTTATGCGTCTCAAAGTCGATGATGCTCCCGTGCAACGAAGTGCATCTCACGCCGCGCCGGCGTTGCGTGATATTTTGAAAGAAATTAGCACGAATCGTTCTTTCATGCTGTTTCTCATTCTCAATACGCTCTTTGGCTGTGGTACCCTGATCGGCGCGCCATTGTATGCTGTTGTCCAAGTCAATCGGCTCGGGTTAAGCTACACTGAAGTCGGGTATTTAGGATTGTTACAGTCAATTACCTGGTTACTGGGGTTCTTTTTTTGGGGATCGCTCGTCGACAAAAAAGGCCCTATCTTCGTCCTTTTAATCAGCATGTTTTGTGGCGCGTTGATGCCGTTAGGCTTTATGCTTGCGGATTCCTTCTGGTGGCTCGTACCCGCGTTTATTGCACAAGGGTTGTTGCTTGGAGGGTTCGATCTCGGCTTCACCAATACGGCAATGAATTTGGCGAATCGCAGTCAACTCGAAGCGTATTTTGCCGCTATCCATTTGGTCGGTGGTATACGTGGTATTATCGTACCGCTTACTACCCCCGTGTTGGTCTCAATGCAGGTCAGTGAATCGGTCATTTTTGGCATCGGTGTCGGCTTCATCCTGATTTCCATGCTCTTGGCAATTGGAATCAAAATCAAACCGGCGTCGCTTGAAACAGCGTGAGGTGTATTGTGAGTTTGGTAGATGATGTACGTGTACGGGAAATGGGTGCTATGCCGTCGCCACGAGAACTGAAACAAAAGTATCCTCTTACTGCAAGCATGACCACTGCAATCTATGAGTCACGCCAAGCGGTGCGACGTATCATACGCGGTGAGGATTCGCGCATGCTCGTTGTGATTGGACCATGTTCGGTGCATGACGTCGCAGCAACGCACGAGTATGCGCAGCGATTAAGTAATATCGCCGCACGTATGCGTGATCGTTTACTCATCATCATGCGCGTCTATCTCGAAAAACCGCGTACTACCGTGGGCTGGCGTGGCATGATGAATGATCCGTTCATGGATGGCTCATTCGACATGGCGGCTGGTCTCGACGTATCGCGCAAACTGCTGTGCGATGTCACCGCCATGGGGCTGCCCACCGCCACAGAAATGCTCGACCCAATTAGTGCGCAGTACACAGCCGATGTGGTGGTCCTAGCGGCAATTGGCGCGCGTACAACCGAGTCACAAATGCATCGCGCCCTCGCCAGCGGTCTATCAATGCCCGTGGGGTTCAAAAATGGGACTGAC
>VGPG01000121.1 GCA_016875555.1 Chloroflexota bacterium
GTGTGAGTGGAATCGCCACCAAACTCCGAAAAATCACGATTTCGAGGACCGGGTACTGCCCACCAATGAACTTGACGGCAATATCCTGTAATGAAAAAATCAATAACCCGAGCACCAAAAAGATGACTCCACGTACTCCCGCTCCCAACCCACGCCAATAGTGTGCCATGTGATGTGGTTCCTGTGTCCGTTGACGGCACGACGTGCGCGTTTGTATGATGCCCATATCATACTGCAGAATTGCGTGCGGTATCGTACTTGTACATATCAGCACTGAAACGCCATCCATGTCAGCGCGAATGGGTATAATGATAACCACGGTAATACCGATTAGTCGCGAGTCACGTATGCAACGCTTGTCGTCCAAGTGGATTCCCATCACGCTTATCATCGGCTTTGCTGCGTTATATCTATTTACCGCATCACCCGATGTACAGGCCGGTGACTCCGCAGAGTTCCAACTCGTGGCCGTCACCGCCGGCGTCCCGCACCCCACCACCTATCCGCTCTATGTCACACTCGCACATGTCACGTCGTGGCTCCCAATTGGTACTCCAGCCTGGCGCGTCACCGCATTCTCGGCTCTAACGGCTGCGCTGAGTGTTGGACTCATCTGGCGCCTACTGGTCAATCTCGGCCAACGTCCGAGTATCGCAACCATCGGAGCCATCGCCTTCGGCGTGACACCGGGTATCTGGAACGCCGCCACCATTGCCGAAGTCTATGCGCTCCTCGTCCTGCTCATGGTAGCACTGGGACTAGCGCTACACCGTATGGGGCACACACCGACCAGTCACGCTCTGGCATGGGTCGTCATGCTCACCGTGTTGGGCGGATTCCACCACGGATTGTTCGTGATTACCGCGGCGCCGGTTGCGCTCTGCATCAGCATCTGGGTATGGCGCCAAAAGCTCCGAAGCGTCGAGTGGCATTGGATTGTCCTCGCCGTTTTGGCCGGACTCACCCCACTTGTGTACCCGTTCGTGCAATTCGCGCGCTTTGGGCCGTTCAACGGCATCGACTACGGCCTGCCCACACACTACTTCTGGGGCGCACCGCAACAATGGCGCGACGTTGTCGACCTCATGACTGGCGGTGCGGTGCGCCGTGAGTTATTCGCGGTGCCCGATAGTAACGCCATCATCACCTTGACGATTGCACTCGTGCGACGGATGGGGTTCGAGTTTGGCCCGATTGGATTGATCCTCGCCGGCATCGGCGCCGTCGGCATGTACCTGCGTCAGCGCTGGGTATTCGGATTAACACTGCTCGTCGTCGTGCCAACGACCGCCTATGTGCTCGCCATTGGGCCGGGGGTGATTGACTGGCCGGCGTTCACCATCCCACTCCTCATCCCGCTGACGTTATACCTGACCCACGGCATGCAGTGGCTCGTGGCACGACTCGACACGCTCACCCGCCTGCCGGCGTGGCGTGCGCCCGTCGCAGTGATTGGGTTGCTGATTGCCACGCTGGCGTGGGGCTATCTGCGCTATCCGGTTTCGGCCAAACAACATCTGACGCTTTACCGAGACTTTGCAGTGGCAGTGCACCAAACCCTCCCGCCCGATGCCGTGGTCATCACGCACTGGGAGCAGGGCATGACGCTGCAGTACCTGCGCTACGCCGAGGGGGCGCGCCCCGATGTCTGGGTGGATGTGGTCGAGCCCGGCGATGATCCGTGGCTAGCGCGCGCCCAACGCCGCTACCAGGGTCGTGACGTCTTTTTGATTGGTGGGCCAGCCAGTGTGGCCGACATGCCGGTTACCCTTCTCATCGACCAACCCTATGCCGACCTCTATCGGCTTGATGTGCCGTGATGCGTCAGGCCACCTCGGGCGGCCCAGGCCAGCCCTGCATATGGCGCAAACCCGAGCGGCACAAAGCCGTTACGTCGGGCCAGCTCATCGCCCAATAACACCGCCACCTGGGTCGGATAATCGACAGCCGCGAGGTATGGTCCAATCACTGCGCTGGTGTAGGCAAATTCATCGTCATCAATGGCAAACGGCGGCATGGCGTATTGATATACTAGGGCCTCCTGTGCCACCATTTGCTCAATGGTATGCGCCACGCCGCGGGTAGCGATGATGGCCGCCCGGGCTACGGTGGCAGTGACCCGCGCCGCAACCTGCGATAATTCAATTGGTTCACTGGCATACACAAACGTGGTCAACCAGCCGGCAGTAGCCTTGGCCTGCGTCTGTGGGAAGCGTTCGTTCATCTCGTAGGCACTGCGCTCAGTCCAGCCGCCGGCCACATCATCAACCACCGCAATGCCCAGACGCATATCACCGAGGCGCGCGGTCATCGTCGGTGGCAGCACTTCAATCCATGCCTGTGCCAGATTGTCAACACCAAGGGCAATCAACGTGTCAAGGTGTGCACCGACATGCGCCTTGCCCATTGGGTTATAAGCCACGAGCGGTGGGCACCCAATCGTCTCACCATCACGCACTTGGGCGATATAAAAGGGAAAGCGTTGATCGGGCTCACGTGGCAAGTCGTAGAGCGGGCGGATTTTTGTCAGTAACGGGATATACGTTATCGCCATGCGCCGTCCTACGGATTCTTGGGTGTCATCTGTGCATGTTTGTAGACCATCATGTAGCCGTTGGGCGTTTCGGTCACCGACGGATCGCAGACAATACCTGCTTGTTGGATGATGCCGCGTTGAATCAGTGAAAACGCCAGGCCATCGGTGCTTTCATACAGCGCAATCCCGGCTTGACAGACATAGAGACGTACACGGCCATCCGGTAATACGATTGCGCCGGGGACGGCCCCTTTTTCGACGCGCACACCCTCGTCTTTGACAAACGTCAGTCCATCAGTGCTCGTCGCACTCCAGATATCGGTGTGATTCATGTACATGCGATACCGACCATCGGGCAAGAGTACCACGTTTGGGTCGTAAATGTCGCTACCTTGAAAGCGCAGGCCAGGCTCCAGCGTAAAATTAACCCCATCACTACTAATCGCACTATACATGATGTGCGCCGAACGATTGGCAATGTCATAAAAGTACATACGTACCCGACCATCAGGCAACTCAAACGCATCAGGATCAACAGGGGTCATTCCATCCATCCCCGTGAAGTTCGCTGTACCACGCATCTGCCAGGTTTGTCCGTCTGTGCTGTAGGCAACGCCTATTTTTTCGGTGTGTGCCGACGATGCCGCACTAAAGTCAACCCAGTACGCCCAATACGCACCTCGGCTGGTGTAAATCACCTCGGGAACAGATGCACTTTTGGCCAACAATACGCCCTCACTCCACACCACCCCATCTGTTGACGTTGCCACGTAGGTCATGTCGTTTTGCGGCGTATGACCGCTGGGATTCCCACCCGGAGCCGGATTGCCACCTGGGGCTGGATTCCCACCTGGCGCTTGGTTACCACCCGGGGCAGGATTGCCACCTGGGGCTGGATTGCCGTCAGGAGGAGAAAACGTGATTTGACATGCAGGGATAGCCGCTTGCTCATCGGGGCTAGGCGCACGCACAAAGTTGGTGATTTCTGCAAACGCGGTCTCGCCCCAGGCGTCACGCAAACATTGACGTTGGGTATCGTTGATTCCGGCAAAAATATTGTGTACGGGTTTGTTGATTGGTACGGGAGCAGTATCAGGATTAGTAGGTTGTGGCGTATCTGCCGGTGTTGGATTCGCCACAGGTATGTCGGTCGGTGGTGCTGGCTGTGCCACACTTGTTGGCGCTAGTGTGGTAGTTTGATCAGGCACTGATGCTTGTTGGGACAAGCCACAAGATGTCATCACTACACCAACTATCACAACAATCCGTCTCATCAACAGCCACGTACGCATCACAACCTCTTTTGCATCAAACCACGCCCTCAGCGGGACACATTCATCACAACCAAAACTCGCTTATTGTAGCATCATCTCAACGTATGACGACTACCCGGCCAAGGCACACTGAAGCGACGGCACGTCGAGATTGCGCCCCGACAGCACCAACACCACCGTCCGCCCCAAGAAGCGCGGCGCATGATGCAACAACGCCGCCACCGGCGCCGCGCCTGCCCCTTCGACCACAAAACCGTGCTGTCGCACCAGCTGGCCAATCGCCGTATACAACGCCCCCTCGGGCACGAGCAACATGTCGTCAACATAGTGCTGCATGATGGCAAAGGCCTCGGGCACTGGTGCCGTCGTGGCTATTCCACCGGCGAACGACGTGGTCGGGCGCTGTACAATCTGCCCGGTGCGCATCGACTCGGTTACTGCCGGTGCTGCATCGGATTGCACCCCAAACAAGCGCATCTGCGCCGCACCGGCCGCCTTGGTGGCCATGGCACACCCGGCAATCAAGTTGCCACCACCTACGGGTACAAGCATATCGGTGACGTGCGGCAATTGTTGGATGACTTCGAGCGCTACCGTACCGGCCCCCGCCATGATGAAGGGATCCTCACCATCTTCGAGGTAGAGCAGGTGGCGCTCGGCTGCCATGCGCCGCGCAATTACACAACTCTCACCCCAGTCGCCGCCATCGATGACCACGCTGGCACCGGCGTTGTGCATATTACGCAACTTAATCTCGGGCGTGCCGTGCGGCACCACCACCACACACGAGGCACCAACCTTAGTGGCGGCCCACGCCATTGCCGCCCCGTGATTGCCCGTGCTCGCACAAATCAAGCCTTGGGCGCGCTGTGCCGGGCTCAGTTGCAAAATACAGTTGAGCGCACCTCGCGCCTTAAACGAGCCAACCTCAGCAAAGCACTCACACTTGAGCCAGACCTCGGCGCCTGTCTGCTGACTGAGTGGCGGCGAGTAGATGAGCGGCGTGCGGACTAGGTAATCGCCGAGCAGTTGCTGGGCGGCTACAACATCTTGCGGGGTACTATTCATCGGGTATACACCACCTCTCCGGCTTTCATCACCAGCTGCACCTGACCGAGATGCGTCAAATCGTCGGCCGGATTACCCGGCACACAAATCAAATCGGCCTGCTTGCCCACCTGCAGACTGCCCACATGATCCGCCACACCCAGCAGTTCGGCGGCCCGACTCGTGGCCGCCTTGATGGCGTCCATACGCGATAGACCACGATCGTGGAGCAAGCAGATGTCGCGCCACAACAGACTCGGGTAGATGCACGGCTCACCACAATCGGTGCTCGCCACCACGTTCACCCCTTGGCGAATGGCCTCTTCGCACGACCACCAGTGTTGCTCGCGGATACGCTCCATGCGCTCGCGGAAGGCCGGCGTCAAGTCGTTGCGCTCGAGCGTCACCTGCACCACCGCTAGCGTCGGTGTCAAGGTGATATTATGCTCGCGCAAGGCGCTAATCGCCTCTTTGTTGGCCAAAAAGGCGTGCTCGACGCTATCTACGCCGGCGCGCGCCGAACGAATCACCGAGGTTGAGTTTTGCGCATGGCTAAAAATACGCAACCCACGCCGGCGGGCCTCGGCCACCAACAGGTCAATCTCGGCTTGGCTCAACTCCTCGACACCTGCCTCGGGGCCAGTCAACATGGCGGCCTCGCTGGCCACAATTTTGATGACATCGGCGCCGTCACGCATCTGCGTGCGCACCGCCCGCTGCAGCTCAACGAGCCCATCGGCCTCAACTCCAAAGGTCATGCCGTGCCCGCCGGTAATCGTGATGGCGCACCCCGGTGCCAACAAGCGCGGGCCAGGGATCAGACCGGCGTTGATGGCGTCGCGCAACACAAAATTCAACTGGCGCGGCGCACCGGCATCACGTACGGTGGTAACCCCGGCGTACAAGCCGTCACGGGCCGTGCGCGCCGCCCGCAACATGCTCATGCCGACCGGCTCGTTGGCAATTTGGCTAAAGGGATCAACTGCCCAGGGATCGAGCGTGTAGTGCGCATGACAATCTATCAAACCAGGCATGACGGTATAGGCGCTGGCATCAAACACACGCCCCTCGTGTGGCAGACGCAGACGCGTCGGCTCAATTTGGGCGATGCGCCCGTCTGTCACCACCACATCGTGTCCCTCGCGCACACGGTCACTGACGGCGTCAAGTACGCGACAGTTGTGGAAGATGAAGGTCATATTGCCTCCTGAACTTTATGTCATGTTGAGTTACGCTGCGTACCCCGATTGTACCACCAACGCTGTCGTGGTACGATAGCGCTATCATGCACCAGCATTTACTCTAAGGAGCCGGCCATGCCACACCTGCGTTATCGTGACATGATTGCGCGTTTGACCGATGGAGAACGTCTAGCGACTCCACCCCAGCCCGGTGAACGCGGCGGCACCTTTAGCAGTTATGACCGACGTTCGCGCTACGACGCCGCCACCAATCAGTACCTCGAGTGGGACGCCAACAACGACGGTACCGGGTTCATCCGCCAAGATGATGATGGCGCCATTGTCGTCTTTGAGTGCGACGGTCCTGGCGTCATCTGGCGCGTCTGGTCGGCGTTCGCCGATATGGGGCACATCCAAATCTTCATCGACCATGCGCCTGAGCCCGTGGTAGATTTGCCGTTCCGTGACTTCTTTGAGCGTCATCCGGCCAATCTCAATCCGCTGGGCATCCTCAATCTACCGCAGCTGACACCGACGCTCTCGCGCGGGCGCAACCGCTTCATCCCCATCCCATTCAACGCGCACTGCAAAGTCCGTTTTCTGCCCGGCTGGGGGCTGTACTACCACTTCACCTACACGTTGTTTGGCGCCGACACCACTGTCGACAGCTACACCGGTCTACTCGACAGTGCCGATTGGATTGCCCTGGCCCACGCCGACCGCACCTTGGCACTCCGAGGCACCCAACTCCCCCGATACCCCGACAGTCAGGTGACGCGACAACAGGTCACCATACCGGCAGGAGCCACAGTAGATGCGACCGTGCTCACTGGCATGCAGGCCATCGATGGTCTACACGTGCAGTTTGATCCGTATGATACGCAGTATGAAAGCACCCTCCGTCAGTTGCATCTGCATATGTACTGGGATGGTGCGTCGCAGGCGAGTGTTGACGCGCCGGTGACACACTTTTTTGGCAGCCATGGTATGCACTACCACCGCACCTTGCTCCTGGGGATGACGACCGGCTACGGATACAGTCATTGGTATATGCCGTTTAGCCGGGGGGCACGCATCACGCTGACCAATCACGGTGACCATGCGGTAACCGTGCGTGTCGTGGTTAGTCACCGACCCATCAGCAATGGCGATGTCCTATTGCGTTTTTGTGCGTACGGGCACGGTGATCAGTGGCAGGAACACCTGGCCGGCAGCGGGCGCGAGATTGATTGGCCCATCTTGTTGACCAGCGGGCCCGGGCGCTACTGTGGCATGCACCTGCATGTGGTGAATCAGTGGCACACGCCGGCCGAAGCGCCCACGAGTTGGTGGAACGGCGTGTGGGATCAGAAGAACATCGACTGGTGGTGGGGCGAGGGCGACGAGAAGTTCTTCGTCGATAGCGAACGATTCCCCTCGACGTTTGGCACCGGCTCAGAGGATTATGTGGGGTATGCCTGGGCGGCCGAACCGCCGTTCCCCATGTTCGAGAGCGCCTACGCCAGTCAGCCATTTCTGCCTATCGACGCCAACGGCGCCACCAGCGTCAACCGATTACACGTCTGCGACGACGTGCCGTTTGCTCATTCGTTTGCCGGTTATATCGAAAAATACAAGCCAAACACATGGAACACGATGAATCAGTGTCACTATCACGCCACCGTCTTTTGGTATGGGCATATCACTGACTGATACGGCATATTTCTGCATGCGTTGGTTTTCTTTCAGATGGCAAATTGCTATACTATAATCTGTTATGGGTACCAAGGGCGCAACAGGATTTGAACAATTCTATGCAATGATGTACGGCGCACGCTGGCCAGCCATCAAGACGGCGCTGATTGCAGACAAACGTCACGTGGCGGTCATGAACCCGCATAGTCGGTATGTGCCCGCACACCCATCTGCACACCTCGAAGACCTCTCGTTTACCCATGAGTTGGCACCACACTACCAGCCACCACACGCCACCGAGACAGGATTGTTGAACTACTACCTGCTCGATGCCGCCAGTGTGTTGGCAGTCGAGGCGCTCGCCATCCAGCCGGGCGAGCGCGTCGGTGATTTGTGTGCGGCACCCGGTGGCAAA
>VGPG01000122.1 GCA_016875555.1 Chloroflexota bacterium
TTAACAATCGCAGGTACCGCATTAGCTCCACGAAATCCGCTAGAACGAAGTGTCGTTAGCAAAACGGACGATGGATACCATGCTCCTCCTTATCCAATTAGCACTCCGGGATACATCCTTGGCAGTGATCAATATGGCCGCGATATACTCAGTCGAATCATGGCTGGCACACAACCCACGATGTTGACGATTATCGTTGTCGCAACCTTTCGACTTATGATTAGCACACTGTTTGGCTTACTGCGGCAATTCTCGCCGGCATCGGTAGCACTAATCGTGGGTGTTTTCATTCGTGCTATAACCTACTTACCACAGCTTTTTGGCGCACTGCTCGTCGTAGTCCTTGCCGGCACGTCACCCCAATTAGGTGTGTTCATTATTGCACTTGTATGGAGTGGTTGGGGAGATGTTGCGCAGATCATCTCCCAGCGGACTGCAGAATTTCGCCAACAACTCGTCTACGACGCTGCTGTGAGTGGCGGTGCAACGCAACAGAGTATTCTTGTCCGTCACGTACGCAGACACCTAGCCCCGCTGTGGGGGATGCTGTGGTTACGCGAAATGAGTAATAGCCTTGCACTACTCGCTATGCTCGGATTTCTAGGATACTTCGTCGGCGGGGCGCAATGGGTCATCGTGGCGGGTGACGCAGTGCCAATCGGTGCTCGAACATCCGATATACCAGAACTTGGCCAACTGCTCGCAACAAGTTTCGAACGCGTACTTGAACCTCAAGCAATGTTTATGGTGGGCGGCTATATCGCCCTCGTCCTGCTAGGATTCAACTTACTCGGTGACGGCTTGCGCACACGCATGAGTTATCTGCCACGAGCAACACGTGTCGGACTGTGGCAACAAGTCGTTTTTGCGAGTGAATGGTGGGCGAGCCGTTTGCCACGATGGCAAATCATACTTTTCTGTGTGGTAATCAGCGCAGTCGCGATTGCGCCGTTCGTCTCATTCTCGGGCCGCTCAGCTTCGATGACTTTACCAAAGACCGCAGACCACATATGGCAACTCAACACAACGTGGCGTGATGCACGTGCTGACGCAGGAGGTAGCTTTCGCGGGCCACCGCTGGCGGTGCCACGAACCGTGGACACGTTACCAACACCGCCTGAAGAATTAGCTTCCGTTGTTATCAGCAACCGAGCAGGAGATTTGGTCGGTTACAGCACGACACCTGGTTTGTTGATTTTTGAGCAACGAACAGAGCGCTGGAGTGAATACCCACTCAAGTTCATGCCGGTAGGCAATCCTACACTTACCAACGATGAAGAAATCGTTGTCGTCGGTGCACAAGGTTTTATCGCTGAATACGACTTTGATGGTATTCAACGCTCATCGTACATCGTGAAAACGCGAGCAATCGCCACGGCCGGTGCCACAGTTGACAACGACGGCAACGTGTATGTAACCGTGGTAGACCGTGTGGAATCATTCGATCATTCTGGCGAATGGCGCTGGGTGTCGCCCAAAGTCATGCTGTTTGGCGAACATCAGGCACAAATATCACCTGATGGTGACTCAGTCATCCTTGGCAGTGAGGTGTTTGACGCTGCTGACGGAGCTCGTTTACCACTCTTCGCTGCTCCTACGTCGACCGAATTCGAAAACCCGCTCATCATCAGCGGCGCTGATGGTTATCTATATCAACGTATAAGTCATCGGGTACGTCAACTTGATGTACAAAACTTCACTCCAACTACCATAGCAGAACTCGGGTGGAACGCCAATCAAGTGACAATGTTCTTTCCCGAACGGAGCGGTGTTACTGCACACGGCATTGGCTGGATGGTGTACAAAGGATTTGGCGGCATCGGTAGATTTGTCTGGCTTATTCCGAATCAAGAGGCGATTCAAATCCCCATTTATACGAGTATGAATGTGATGTTCGTGGCAGATGAAGGGCAATACCCAACAGACGAGCTCTTTCGGGCATATGTGGCCAAAACAACCGGGCGTGATGACGCTGAGATTGACGCCATCATCGCCAAAAAGCACGAATTGCGTGAACGCATCCCCGCCAATATCAACCGTGTCATCGAGTTGAGTCGCAACGCACACATCCCGATTGCCACCCACGACGATGACAGCGAGGCCAAGGTGCTCGATTGGGTTGAACGTGGCATCGGCATCAGCGAGTTCCCGACTACCATGGTTGCGGCCACATCGGCACATCAGCACGGCATGTTGGTTGGTATGGGTGCGCCGAATGTCTTACGTGGCAAGTCCAGTGGGGGGAATATCAGCGCAACCGAGGCAATCAAAGCCGGATACGTCGATTGGCTTTGCTCCGACTACTACCCTGCGGCAATGCTTCCTGCCGCCTTCAAACTAGCTGACGCCGGCATCGTATCATTGAGCGACGCTATCAACATGATTACCTACAATCCAGCCCGTGCCGTTGGCATCGAAAACGAGTACGGCGCTATTCATATCGGGGCGCACGCCGATCTGATTGTGGTACGTCACCACCAGCACACCCCGCTCGTCGAACGTGTGTTTGTTGGTGGCAAACAAGTCTTTCACATCCAACCAAAATAACAATCAAAAACGTCGCTGGAGCACGCTTGTGCTCCAGCGACGATGCATCTGCTCTACCCATCAGCCATGATTGCCGCAAGTACTTGGGGCTCGATGTTGCCGCCACACAGAATCACACCGAGGCGCTTCACCCCATCAGGAATTTTGCCTGACAACACCGCACCTGGCCCCGTACCTGCACTCGGCTCAATAACTTGCTTGAGCCGCTCAATCACATAGCGCGTCCCCATGACAATCTCTGGCTCAGTGACGGTGATGATGTCGTGGACTGACTGTTGGACGATCGGGAATGTTATCCGACCAGGAATTGTAATGCGCAGCCCATCTGCCAACGTATCTGGGGGATCAATCTTGACACGCTCGCCCTTGCGAAACGATGCGTGCGTATCTGCGGCATTGTGTGGCTCTACACCATATACACGAATGCCCGGTTGAGTACCATGTGCTGCTAGCGCAGAGCCTGCGATTAACCCCCCACCGCCCACTGGCACAAAAAGCACATCTAGGTCTGGCACCTCTTCACACAACTCGAGCGCCGCAGTACCTTGGCCAGCAATGATATGCGGATGGTCGTATGGCGGGATGAGTGTCAATCCGCGCGCAGAGGCAATCTCGTTCGCCACCTGCTCGCGATCTTGGGTAAAGCGATCATAGCGCACAATCTCAGCACCATATCCTGCAGTGGCTTCGAGTTTTACTTTTGGGGCATCACTAGGCATACAAATGACTGCCGGAATGCCAAGCAGTTTGGCTGCATACGCCAATCCTTGTGCATGATTACCCGATGAGAATGCTACAACACCTCGTTTTTTAGCTGCACGATCGAGAAGAGTCAATGCATTATATGCACCACGAAATTTAAACGAACCAGTGCGCTGAAGATGCTCCCCTTTGAAGAATACCTCGACGCCAACGTGCGAATTAAGCGCACGCGAAGTAAACACCGGAGTACGATTCACAACTCCTCGTACGCGCTCTGCCGCTGCCAACACATCCAAATATGTAACCGTCATACGTTCCTCTTGGTTCTTTATCATATCTACTGCCGGTAGCGATGACTTCGATTACGCATAGATTTGATGTTCCTGTGTCTCTACGCTCAATTTTACGCTAACTTTTGCATATCACCATCACACCCTGCAATATCTGTATATTCTGCACAACCAAGCGATATTTTTCATGAAACGCACAATTTCGTGCTATAATGCGCATAACAATTGCACACCTTCAGGGCGGGGCGTAATTCCCCACCGGCGGTAAGTCGTACGACAAGCCCGCGAGCGACTAGTTCACTAGTAGCAGACACTGGTGCGAATCCAGGGCCGACGGTATAGTCCGGATGAAAGAAGGTCGTGTTCGCGTTCTGGCATCCATATGACTACCAAGTCACTTGGTTCAGTGTCATCGTGTACACCACCACCCTGAAGTTTGGGGTGGTATTTTTATGCACGAGTTTGATGCACATGCCTGTGAAATGGCATTAACTATGGCCGAGTCGGTGCGTGGCACAACAAGTCCGAACCCAGCGGTCGGCGCAGTTGTGGTGCGCAATGGCCACATCATTGCAACCGGGGCCACACAACCGCCTGGGCATGCGCATGCCGAACGTGTCGCACTCGCACAGGCCGGAGCAGCAGCGCGTGGCGCAGACTTGTACGTCACGCTCGAACCATGCACATTTCAAGGACGCACACCTGCCTGCACAGACGCGATTATCGAATCCGGCATCCGCCATGTGTACTACATGGTCAATGATCGCGATCCACGCATGGGCGTAGGTGCAGCAGCCACACTCGCAACCCATGGCATCGGTTGCTCGCAAATCCGCTACGACGATGCACGAGTGGCAGACACACTCGCACCTTTTTTTATGAGACTCACACGTCAGCGACCTTATATGACGCTCAAATATGCTATGAGTCTTGACGGCAAAATCGCCACACAATCCGGCATAAGTCAGTGGATAAGTGGCTCGACAAGTCGCATGCGCGTGCATCAAATGCGTGCACAGGTGGATGCAGTGCTCACCGCAAGCGGCACGGCACTCCACGACAATCCACAACTGACCGTTCGTCTTGATACTCCGCTCGAGCGCGCACAGCCAACGCGTGTACTCTTTGATAGTCGCGGTCGCACCCCAATTACGCATCACATGTTCAACACCACCCACGCAGCAACAATTGTGGTGTGTACCGAACAAGCGTCGCAAACCTGGGTCAACCAGGTCAAAGCGCAAGGCGTCGTTGTCATCCAACAAGCGCACCACGGACAAGTAACTTTGCATGACGCATTGTCACAATTAGCAACACGCGGCATCAATCATTGTCTCGTCGAAGCAGGATCCACCTTTGTTGGTGCTCTCAACGACGCACATTTGATCGACGAAATTCATGCGTTTATTGCACCAGGTGTCATTGGTCATCACCATGCACCTGGCCCAATTGCCGGTAAAGGAATTAACACGTTGACCAATTGGCACCAGTATGTAATTCGTTCAGCCACCATGTCTGGCGAAGATGTGCATATTCATGCCATTCACCATCACGCCATCCAACTGCAACAGTTGCTTTTAGAAGGGAAAGAGACATGTTCACCGGTATCGTAGAGGAACAAGGAACGATTCTCGTCACGCATACCGACATGGATCGCGATAACACCATCACCATTCAATGCAAAACCGCACTCGAGGGCACGCGAATTGGCGACAGCATAAGCGTGGCAGGTGTCTGCTTGACAGTCACGCATTTGACCGAAGACACCTTTAGTGTGGGGCTGTCACCTGAGACACTACGCCGCACCAATCTCGGCGTACGCAAGGTAGGCGACAAAGTCAACCTTGAACGTGCCTTGACCTATGGTGGACGCATGGGTGGCCACTATGTACAAGGGCATGTTGATGGCGTGGGGCACATTACTGATATTCGGTATGAGGGAGAATCAAAGTTTATCACCGTCACACCGCCTACAGAGATGCTCAAATACATCGTCATGAAAGGGTATATCGCTGTTGATGGTGTCAGTTTGACCGTCGCAGCCCTCGACGATACCAGCTTTGGGATTGCCATGATTGCACATACACAAGAAGTGGTCACCATGGGCAGTCAGCAGGTCGGCGAACCGGTCAATCTCGAGGTAGATATTATTGCCAAATACGTCGAGCGCATTAGTAGTGCGTGGGGAGAACACCATGCTCGCATCAATTGAAACAGCGTTACGCGCACTCGCGCGTGGGGAAATGATTGTGGTGGTCGACGACGAGGATCGCGAGAACGAAGGCGATCTGCTGATGCTCGCCGAGTATGCGGACGCCAAATCGATTGCATTCATGGCGGTACATGGTCGTGGCCTGGTATGCCTAGCACTTGATCCACTCATCTGCGATACACTAGATCTCCATCCCATGGTGCACACGAACCGCTCACGTACTGGCACGGCATTCACTGTCTCAATTGAAGCAGCCATAGGAGTCACTACCGGCATTTCTGCGGCTGACCGCGCACGCACAATTGCAGTGGCTATCGATCCACATAGTCAACCAAATGATTTATCGCGCCCAGGTCATGTCTTCCCTCTTCGTGCTCGTGCTGGCGGCGTCCTTGAGCGCCCAGGTCACACTGAATCAGCCGTCGACTTCGCACGCATACTCCACAAACGCCCAGCCAGCGTCATTTGCGAAATCATGAATGACGATGGTACGATGGCTCGACGACCCGAACTCGAAGACTTCTGTGCGCGCCACAATTTAGTCATGACAAGTGTGGCTCAACTCGTCGAGTATCGCAAACTTCACCCATTACACACGGATAATCAACTTGCAGCAGTTGCTCATTAGGAGGATATGATGACACAGTATCAAGGACATTTTGTAGGGAGTGGCTTACGCGTGGGTATCGTGGTGAGTCGTTGGAACGACATTATCACACAACGGCTCTTAGACGGTTCACTTGACGGACTTGCGCGTCATGGCGTCGATACCGAGACCGTAGATATCGCCTGGGTGCCGGGTTCGTTCGAGCTCCCGGTGGTTGCCAAAAAGTTCGCCGCAAGTAAGCGTTACGATGTGGTGATTGCGCTCGGATGTGTGATTCGTGGTTCAACAAGTCACTATGACCATGTTACCGCCGGGGTAACATCAGGGATTGCGCAAATTGGCCTTCAAACTGGCATTCCGTGCATCTTCGGGTTGGTGACAACCGAGACCATCGAACAGGCCATCGAACGTGCTGGTAGCAAAATGGGCAATAAGGGCTTTGAAGCAGCCACAGCCGCAATCGAAATGGCCACGTTAATGCAACAAATACCCAACTAATTCACCAAGACATGAAACCCATCCGCAGTAAATCGTTCATTTCACTATGTATATGCGGATGGTTTCTTGTTATCACCAATAAGCGTTTGTTCTACTCTTCCAAAATACGCACGCGCATAGATAAACGACATTCGTTATACTGTTCTCACATCTTTTTAAGTTGAGACACTATGCACACGCGCAAACTCTACCTGTACGGCCTGCATGATTGGTCACTCATCCTCACTACACTTATCTATGTACAAACCACGATAGTCTTTGCCACAATCGCGGTCGCCTGGATAGATCTCCTCAAAGCGCTCTCCATTTCGTACACCTTGCTTGGAGTGATTTCGGTTATTGGTGCCGGTTTAAGCATGATTTCGATGATGATAGGTGGGAGTTTGGTAAGTCATTTTGGCGCACGTGCCACCATGATTTTCGCTGCACCACTCATCTTTGTGTCACACGCTGTACTCGCACTCTTCCCGAGTACATTGACACTCATCATCGTCAATGTTGGTTGGGGGCTCGGATTTGGTGCGCTGATTGTTGCATGCACCGCCGTCGTCATTGATTGGGAACGTGAACGTCGTAAGCGCATCATAGACCCGTTTCAAGCATCATGGAACATTGCATCGATTGTTGGTGCACTACTTGGTGGATGGCTTTTGAGCATCGGATATGATTTTAAACAAATCATGTGGTTAGCAGTATTGACCAGTGTACCGTTGTGGATTTGTTTACTGTTCACGTCAATTCCCGGATCTGGAATTGTTGAAGAACAAGGAAATCCGCTTGAATCACTCCGCGTGTTACGACTTGACCGAAGTTTATCTGTGCTCGCTGTCATTATCATTATGATCACCTTTGCACAAAACGTCGGCGTCACTTGGTCGCCAATCTATTTAGACACACTCGGTGCAGATCCGCTGATAAGTGGTGCAGCACTGGCTGCGTTTCAAGGTGCTACCGCACTCTTTCGTATTGTAAATGGCATATTAGTGCGTTGGTTTGGCGACAAAATCGTCCTTTGGAGCGGTGCCACCGGAGTAATCCTGGCAGGTACGTTATTGTTACTGAGTCGCGATCAATATGTTGTTCTCGCAGCATTCATCCTACTTGGCGCAGCGGTTGCCGGCGCACAACCGACCGCTATTTCTCTCGGTGTACGACTCCTTCCCACGCGCACCGCACTCGTGAGTGCAGGCATTCTTGCAGTCGGTGAGGTCGGGTTTGTGCTGAG
>VGPG01000123.1 GCA_016875555.1 Chloroflexota bacterium
TTGGCGCCAAAACCGGCACTTCGTCGATTCCCGATGGCTATGGTGGCTACGAAAGCATGACGATCGGGTCAGTGGTAGGGATGGCGCCAATTGAGGTGCCACGCTACGCCGTGTTGGTCAAAATCGATCGTCCACAGGACGACATGTGGGGCGTGCGCACTGCACTCCCGGTCTATCGGCGTATCGTCGCTGAGTTGATGCGTTATGACCGTATCGCCCCAAATAACGCATTGGTTGGTGAGGGGCAACGCCCTGGTGTGATTGGTGGTGAGTAAATGCGAATCGCTGTGCGCGACCTGTTAAGGGGCATTCAACATCCCGATAATCGTCAAGAACCACCTCTGCCGGCGCACATAGCCATCTCGCACATCACTGATGTGGCGATTGATTCACGTTTGGTGCAACCCGGTGGCGTCTTTGTGGCACTTGTGGGTGCACGTGCGGATGGCCACGATTACCTTGCATCGGTTGCCGCGCAGGGCGGTGTCATTGCATTGGTTGATCAGACGCGTGCAGCAGACTTGGCTGCCCAGCACGGCTGGACGGCAGTGTTTGCGCCATATGCCGTTCCTGCACAATGGCAGGGCGTGTTACTCGTGGGTGTAGACCACCCGTTGCATGCGTTGCAACGCTGGGCCGCGTGGCATCGGCAACAGCACCAACTGTCGTGGGTGGTTGGCATAACGGGGAGTGTCGGCAAGACGTCCACCAAAGAAATGATAGCCGCGCTGTTATCGCGCTTTGTGCCGACACACAAAACACCCCGGAGCTATAACAGCGAATCAACCCTTCCACTGGTGGCATTGGGCATTGAGGCACAACATCATGCAGTGGTTTTTGAGATGGGCATGTATGCCGCAGGTGAAATTGCCCTGCTTGCACAGATTGCTGCGCCAAACATTGCGGTCATCACCACCGTTGGGCCCTCACATCTCGAGCGCATGGGGAGCATTGAGGCGATAGCACAGGCAAAATCCGAACTCGTGCAGGCGTTATCTGTTGATGGCGTCGCCGTTCTGAATGCCGATGATGAGCGTGTGCGTGCGATGGCGCATCTCACACAGGCACGCGTCATTACGTACGGTCTTGATGCAGACGCCGATATGCGCGCCGTTGATGTAGAACAGCTCGGCCTGCTTGGGACGCGGTTCAAAGTGGTCAGCCAACAGTACAATGGCACCATCCACCTGGCATCACCTGGTCTCCATCAGGTGCGTAACTTGTTGGCAGCACTAGCGGTCTGTCAGGTCGTTGGTGTGCCGTTTGATGTGCTCCAACAAGCCATAGCCCACGATATTGCGCAAGTGCGGTTTGTGGTGTATCAGGGCACGGGTAACGTACAAATCATTGATGACACGTACAATGCGGCACCGACGTCGATGCAGGCTGCACTTGAATTACTTGCCACCGTAAAGACACGTCGTGTTGCGGTGCTTGGTGACATGCGCGAACTCGGGCATATCGAAGAAGAAGCACATCGTACCATTGGACGCGTGGCACATACGGCCGCTGACGTGTTGGTGGCGGTAGGGAGCCGGGGCGAGTGGATAGGTGCTGAGGCTGAACGACTAGGTATGCGTCATGTCGTGTATGCGCCTGATACCGAACGTGCAATTCCCATTGTTCAACAAATCATTCAGCCTGGTGATTGTGTGCTCATCAAAGGGTCACGGGCCATGCACATGGAAGATATTGTCTCGGCCATTCGCATGGATGCGGTGTAGTGTGTCAGTCAATGACACACACTGGAGGGTGTAATGCTAGACATGCTCCGCAGTCTGTTGATATTTGATGTTGCACGTGCCTTGTTGTTAGCAGCAGGTTCAGCACTGTGCGTGTTAGTGACGGGGCGCTGGTGGATGCGCCTTTTGCGTTACTTGAACATTCTAAAGCGCGAACGGAGTGATACGGTCGACAAAGTGCGTGGATACCGTCAACTGACCATGGGCGGCATCATGATTGTCGTGCCCGTCTTGGTCATTACCATGGTGTTTAACATGGTTGATCGCTGGTCCATGCTGTTGCCGCTTGGTGTCATGGTGAGTTACGCCATTCTTGGCATGGTTGACGACTACTACTCGTTATCATCGGTGCGTACTGGGCAGTATAGATTGACCGAACGAGTCAAGGGCATTCTGCAGATGCTCATCGCACTCTGTGCAAGTGCTGTCTTGTATTTGCCACAACCGTATGGTCTTGCGCATGCTGGAATAACGTGGGTGCCGCTGCGTGGATTTGTGGATATTGGCGTCTATTTTGTTCCAGTTGGCGCATTAATCATATGGGCCACTGTAAATTCGGTTAATATTACAGATGGCATCGATGGATTGTCCGGGTGGACATTGTTAGTGGCATTTGCCGCATACGGTATCATCACGTTCGTCAATGGGCAGTTCACCAATCTGATGACGTTGAGTTTTACATTGGTAGGAGCATGTGCTGGGTATTTGTGGTTCAACGCATATCCAGCCCCGGTAATCATGGGTGATCTTGGTTCGATGGCGCTTGGTGGCATACTGGCCATGATTGCGTTGCAATCGCAGCAGTGGCTGTTGCTCCCGATTATCGGTGCGGTGTTTGTGGTTGAAGGGCTCTCATCGTTCGTCCAAATCGCGTATTTTAAGTGGACGCGTTGGCGCACAGGAGTACCTGTTCGCTTGTTCATCATGGCGCCGTTGCATCATCATTTGCGCTTGCGTGGATGGAGTAATCCCCAAATCACGCAACGCTTTGTGATAATTGCCATGGCGTGTGCGTTCGTGGCGGTTGCGTTCGCATTGCAACCGTAGATAGGCAGGATTGGGGGCCAATACGCTGTATTGGAAGGTCTGTGCCTATCATGACAACACAGAGGTAAGGGGTCAATCGTGCAAGAAACACTACGTGCATTTTTGGTACAGGACATGTCGCGCGCATTATTGCTTGCGGCAGGTGCGTTTGTGGTAACGTTGATTTTCGGGCATTTCTTATTGCCCATTCTTCATCAACACAAAATCGCCAAACGCATTCGCGTCGATGGCCCTACATCGCATCTGGTGAAGATGGGTACGTTGACCATGGGTGGATTGATGATTATCGTGCCCGTCACGCTGTTGACGATTGCGTTTAATCTGGTCGATCGTTGGTCAATGCTATTGCCCATTGCTACGATGATTTTGTACGGTATTTTGGGCGCAGTGGACGACTATTTATCTCTGGAAAAATCCTCCAAAGAACAGTACGGATTCACCGAAGGGGTCAAACTCACCTTTCAAATCATCTTGGCGCTGTGTATTAGTTTGGTGTTGTACTTGCCACAACCATTTGGTCTAGCACACTCCGGGTTGGTACGCATTCCATTTGTCGGTTCATACGACATCGGCTTCTGGTTCTTTCCTGTGGCAGCGTTCATCATTGTGGCAACCAGCAACGCCGTAAACATCACGGATGGTCTCGATGGACTGGCCGGGTGGAACTTGGCGATTGCGTTTGGTGCCTATGGCGTTATTGCCTTTCTCAATGGTGAATTTACCAATTTGATGACATTGAGCTTTACGCTGGTCGGTGCCTGTGTCGCCTTTTTGTGGTACAACGCACATCCGGCTCAAGTATTCATGGGCGATTTAGGGTCAATGGCGTTGGGTGCGGTGTTGGCAGTCATCGCTTTGCAGTCGCAGCAGTGGTTGTTACTGCCGATTATCGGCATCGTGTTTGTCGGTGAGACGCTTTCATCTGCTGCCCAAAAAGCCTACTACAAATTAACGCGCCGGTTGACCGGCACTCCACAGCGCCTCTTCCGCATGGCGCCGTTGCATCACCATTTTGAGTTGAGTGGCTGGAGTGAAACGCAAATTACCCAGCGCTTTGTGATGATTACAATGATTGCGTCATTAATTGGGATTTCATTGGCGCTTACCTTCGATCAGCCTCAATTTGTGCAGCAGGATGTGGTACCAACCCAGGCGGTGAGCCAAACTGTACAAGAATAGCGCCTTGGTGGGGTGGGGTATGGAACTACGTGGCAAAAAAGTAACAGTGATGGGGCTTGGTGTCCACGGCGGTGGGCTGGGCGTGGCACGCTATTGCGCAGAACAAGGCGCCGTGGTGACGGTCACCGATTTGCGTACCCCGGAGTTGTTGCGTGAGTCGATTGATGCACTGGCCGATTTACCGATTACATTTGTGCTCGGTGAACACCGTGAATGCGACTTTGCCGAGTGCGATATTGTGGTCCAAAATCCGGCCGTGCCTGCCACGTCCCCGTATGTGGCTATCGCCCGTGCTGCCGGGGCTGCAGTTGAAATGGAAATGACGCTCTTCTTTCGACAATGTCCCGCACCAATTATCGGCATCACCGGGAGCAAAGGCAAAACAACCACCGCCACACTGACTGCACACCTGTTGCGGAGCTGGCGCAGTGACACTGTGCTGGCCGGTAACATGCGGATTTCGGCACTCGCACAGTTGGCCACGATTACGCCCAACACGTTGGTGGTGCTTGAATTGTCGTCATTTGTGCTCGAAGGGCTTGATGGGGCCGGGTTGAGTCCGCACGTCGCTGCCATCACAAACATTCATCCCGACCATCTCGACCGATATGGAACCATGGAGCCATACATTGCTGCGAAGGCTGCCATTGGACGGCATCAACGACCATCGGACGTGTTGGTGCTACTTGATACCGATCCGGTGCTTCAGCACTTGGCACACACCATGCCCGGACAAATCTGCTGGAGCGGGGTGGATGCGCCACGCCAACGCACCGTCGGATCAGCGTGGTGGTACGATGATGCATTACTCGTTGCAACACATGACGGCGTTGTGCATGTGGCCTCTCGCCGTGACGTGCAAATGAACGGTCGGCATCATCTCGCCAATGTGGCCATGGCAGTAGCACTTGCCGTGCAGAATGGGATGCCCTTGGCGTTGATTGCCGGCGCACTTCGTTCGTTCACTGGTGTCGAACATCGCCAAGAGCGCGTCGCAGAACATGCCGGGCATACGTTCATCAACGATACTGCGGCAACAATGCCTGATGCAGCAATCGTCGCGCTTGAATGCATGCCGAAGCCAATTATCTGGATTGCGGGTGGTGCCGACAAAAAGCTAGATTTTACGCAACTAGCCGCCGTCGCCCACGCCCATGTTGCTAACGTCGTGTTGTTGCAGGGAACTGCGACTGCGCGTCTTGAACAGGCATTATGCGAGGCTGGCCTCGGTGATCGCATTGTGGGTGTGTTTGACACATTCGACGGCGCGATTCGCCATGCGCATGCCCTCAACGTGCGGCCAGCGACGATTTTGTTGTCGCCCGGGTGCGCAAGTTTCGGCATGTTTCGCAATGAATTTCATCGAGGCGAAGAGTTTCGTCGGATTGTGGCGCAACTGTGCGCTGAGGAGTCATGATGAGTGCATCACCGTTGACCAGTGGCCTTCAGCGTTTTTGGCAGGATAGTACGCCGACCGTACGCATCATCATGGCCATCAATATCGTGGTGTATCTGGTGCCAGCCCTGCTTGACTGGATAGGGGTGCGGTACAAGTCCATGCCCATCAGTGATATCTTGCTCATCTGGGGTGCCAAAGACAACATCCTGATTGCGGCGGCCGATCAGTATTACCGATTTATTACCATGATGTTTTTGCACGGCGGTGTGTTGCATCTGCTGTTTAATACTCTGGCGATTAGCTCGATTGGTTCAGACGTCGAGCGGATGACAGGGTCACAACGTTGGTTGTTCATCTATTTTGTGGGAGGATTTGCCGGGGGTGTGGCATCATATGTCTTTACGGCGAATCCATCCGTTGGGGCATCAGGTGCAGTTTTTTCGTTGGTCGGTGCCGCACTTGTCTACTTTTTGTTGAATCGCAACATCTTTGGCGGCGATGCACGACAGTACATTGCGAATATTCTGTTCATGGCAGTTATCAATATCGGCATCGGATTCAACGCGCCGAACATTGATAACATGGCCCATATTGGCGGGTTCATTGGTGGGTTAGTCACGGGGTTTTGTTTGATGCCGCGCGTGCAATTGCTGATGCGCGAAGAAGGTGACCTCATGCCTGTACGGCGCTTACCACAGTGGGCGTGGTACGGCGTTGGGGTGTTTTTTGTGCTGCTCTTTGTAGTTGTTGCGACAGTCATTCCTACAGTTGATTTAGGATGATTGATGGGGGACGTGATGAGTACAAGCGAGACAACCGGTAGCCTTGCTACGAGCCATGGTGAACGCGTCAAACATCAACCCGATTATCAGTTGATGATTTGTATCGGGTTGATGGTGCCCTTTGGGTTGGTCATGGTCTACAGCTCATCATTCGTCGAGGGCTTCGTAAATCACGATAACGGGTTTTATTACATGTTTCGCCAACTATTCGCTGCAATTGTTGGTTCGGTTGGCATGTTGATTGCGCAGCGCATCGATTATCGTGTGTGGCGGCGCTACGCCTTGCACATGTTAGTGTTTGCCATCGTGTTATTGTTTTTGACCGGGTTTGTATTACCGCGTGAAATGACTGAAGTCAATAATTCGCGCAGTTGGATTCGTCTGGGGTTTTTTAGTTTTCAGCCATCGGAATTTGCGAAACTCGCACTCATCATTTATTTTGCGAGCTGGTTATCGCGACGTGGTGGCCGTTTGACCAGTGTCACCACCGGCATGTTGCCGTTTGGTGCGATTTTGGGAGTCGTCACTGCACTGGTGATGGTTGGTCGTGACTTAGGGTCAACGATGGTAATTGTTACCATGTCTGCGCTGATTTACTTTATTGCGGGTGCCAATATACTACATCTCATTGGCGTGGCCGTACTCGGTATGATCATGTTTGTCATCTCGATTACCTTGGCATCGTATCGTCTTGAGCGTATTAATGCGTGGCTGGACCCGTTCGCCTACTATAGCAGCTCTGGCTTTCAGCCGTTGCACGCCTTATATGCGTTGGCGTCGGGTGGCGTATTTGGTACTGGATTGGGGCAATCGCGACAGAAGTACTTGTGGTTGCCGCAGTCGTTCACTGATACCATTCTGGCCATCATTGGTGAGGAATTCGGGCTTTTTGGTACGTTGTTTGTGGTGGGTTGTTTTGCCTTTTTGGCATACCGCGGATTCCGGATTGCGCGGTCAGCACCGAACACCTTTAGTGCCCTTCTTGCAATTGGCCTCACCATTTGGTTAGTATTTCAGGCTATTATTAATCTGGCGGTGGTCACAACATTAGTCCCGTTCACCGGTATCACCTTGCCGTTCTTGAGTTATGGTGGTTCATCACTGATGATGAGCATGGTCGCAGTTGGGATTCTGCTGAATATTTCGAAATATACCTTGATCGAACACGATCAAGTCAGCATGGCGAGGCGTGTCAGTGAGCAATTTAACGCATTCAAAACCTTTGTATCTGGTCTCCGGCGGGGGGACTGGTGGGCACGTCTACCCTTCGCTCGCAGTAGCAAGCGCCCTCGACCACGTCGGTAATGTACGCGTTGCCTATGTCGGCACACCCGATGGCATGGAGGGTGATTTGGTGCGTCGCGAGAGTACATTGCCGTTTTTTGCGATTGACGCCGCTGCTGTGCGTGGTCGGGGCGCCGGTGCGTTATTGCGCAATCTGCTGCGCTTGACGCGTGGTATCGTGCAGGCGATTGCGTTACTGCGCCGTGAGCGACCTGAAGCTGTCTTTGGTACGGGCGGATATGTGTGTGTGCCGTTGTTTGTGGCGGCATGGTTATTACGCATCCCACGTGCCATCTACTTGCCTGATGTTGTGCCCGGCTTGGCAGTGCGACTGTTGTCGCGACTCGCCACGGTGACGCTCGGCAGTATTCCTGATGCGGCACCGTATCTCGGCATGACCGCCGTTGATGCGACAGACTGGTCCGGGGATGCCCGTCAACTGGCGGTGGCCGGATACCCGGTGCGTCTCGCCATTCATCCTGATGCTGGTCGTCAGTTACGCCAACAATTCGCCATCGCAGATGATGAACTCCTGATTGTGATCTACGGTGGGAGTCGTGGTGCGCGCAGTATCAACTACGGTATTCTCCCCTTTTTGTCGCACATGCTTAGCATGGCACACGTCTTGCACGTCTGTGGCCG
>VGPG01000124.1 GCA_016875555.1 Chloroflexota bacterium
ACCGGGGTACCCATACACTGTTGCCGGCAAAATCAACACCCCATGTTGCTCGGCAAGTTCATGCGCCACCGCCGCAATCGGCTTGGCCAGATTCAGCTGTGCAAACGCCACGCTGCCAGCCTGTGGTGGCACCATCGAAAGCACACCCGCATGGCGCGCACAAGCCGCCGCAAACGCAGCCACATTTGCCCCGATAATCCGCTGACTGCGCGCCAACACCTGTGGCGCCGCACGCAACGCAATCAACGCCAAAATCTCTGACGGTGCCGAATTACAAATCGTTGTGTAATCTTTGTAGGCCAACAACCGTGCACGCACATCAGCATCACGTACTACCAACCAGCCAATCCGCAGACCAGCCAATCCAAAGGCCTTGGACATGACGCCGAGGCTCAAGGCACTCGGCGAGAGTTCGCACGCCGCCGGTAAGCGATCGCTCGGGTTATACTCCAAAAAGCGATAGACCTCGTCAGCAAACAACACAATACCCGCCTCGGCACACAACGCCACCACCTCGTGCCAATCGGCCTGCGACATCAGTGAACCCGACGGGTTATGCGGCGTGTTAATCAGCACCATCTTTGTATTGGGGCGGAGCGCTTGCCGTACCTGATCGGCAGTAAGTTGCCACCCCTGTTCGGGCGTTAGCTCAATCAGCGTCACATCTGCACCTGCAGCGCGCCCGACTTCGTAGAGCGATTGATAGCCAGGCCAGGTGGTAATCATGTGATCACCGGGCCCCAACAACACGTTGGCCGCAATAAACACCGCCTCTTCGGCCCCAGCAAAGGTAATCACGTCATCGGGCGTCACACCAACATACAAATTCGCAATCGCCTCACGTACCGCCGGCAACCCGCTCGTCTCGGTATAGCCGAGGGTCAAGGACTGCCAGCGCTCGCGGGCGTCATCATCGGCGAGATCAAGCAACTCGTGCATGCGCATGCCCTGTACGTCCGAGCTACACAAAATATACGGCGTGGTAAATTCGTATTTGGCAAAATAGCGCTCAAGCGCAAAATCAACGATTTTCATGAAGGTTCTCCTACCGCCACCGGCTGTCGATTGGCCAACCAGGCGCCGACAGCGCTAGCCAGCAAGCCGGCCGTGAGTACATACCAACTCCCTGGCAAGACCAGTGCCGTGGCCACGGCAATCACTGCAGCCACAATCGCCACGAGCAGGTTAATCCGGTCGCGCACCATCGGCATCGTAAAGGCGATAAATGTGAGTGAGAAAATGAGGTCGAGTCCGAGTCCAACTGGATCTGGAATCAACGCTCCCAACAGGCTACCGATTATCGTACTCGCCGCCCATACAACGTACAAACTCAAATTCGAGCCGAACTGGTACCGGGCATCCCCACCTTGTTTGGCAAAGCGTTGTACCCCCACAGCATACGTCTCATCGGTCAGCTGAAAGGCCACCAGTGCCCGCAACCAGGCCGGTGCTGTGCGAATATACGACGCCGTCGAGGCCGCAAGCAACAAGTGACGCGCATTGATAATCGCCGTGGTCGCTATGATACTCAACGGATGCGCTCCCGTGGCAAACAAGCCGACGGCAGTGAACTGCGAGGCGCCCGCAAAGACAATCAGCGACATGCCCAGCGTCTCCCAGATGCTCAACCCTGCGGCTAACGCACTGACTGCATACGCCATGCCAAACGGCGCCACGCCCGGCCAGACCACAATCGTGTCCACGAATCCTTGTTTGATTGATGACCATCGACTCATGACGCTATCCCCTCAATCAATGCAACTGGGATATGAAAGCTACAATCATCCTCGATGCCCAACTCAGTTTTGACATGTGCCGGCGCAGCAGTCAACATCCGGCGCAACTGCACCACTTCGTGCTCGGGCGTCGCCATACGTGTCACCCACGTGGTGAACTCGAGGCGCACCGACCACGTCTGTTGGTGCGTCGCCGGCAGCCCGGCCTCAGCACACATAGATAGCCACTGTGCCACACTGTGATCGCGCACATGCGAGGCATCGCGCAATATCTCGACCGCATTCAAAAACGTATCGGCCATCGGTGACGTCGGTGAGACGACATCAACTAGCAGCCAACGCCCACCCGGCTTGAGCACACGGCGCACCTCACGCAAGACCGCCAGTGGATCCGCAAAGTGATGCGCCGCATAGCGCGATACCGCCATATCAAACGACGCATCAGCAAACGGCAACGCCGCAGCATCGGCTGATTCAACCCGCACGTTGGTAAACCCACGCGCATCCACCTGTTGTTGGGTTTGGGCCAACATAGCTGGCGTCAAGTCAATTGCCACCACCTCGGCCGCATGCGCTGCCAGCCCAACCGTCACGTGACCAGCCCCACAACCAACGTCGATGACGCGCTCGCGCCCCGTTAATGCGGCTGCCGCAATCAACCCCTGCAAGTCGGCACCGCTGGCATGCACCACGCTCGTGGTGTAATTGGCGGCCACTGCGCCGAATTGTTGTTGAATCGATTGATTCACTGATGCATCGCTCATGGCTGCAATCCGATGACAATCCGCTTGTTGGTGGCACCCTTGCTCCGCGTCTTGAGCAACACCACCGTGCCCACCTCGCTCGTAGTTGCCACGTGCGTGCCACCATCGGCCTGCAAATCGAGCCCCACGATGTTGACCGTGCGCACATGCGTAATCCCCTCGGGCAAGAGGTTGATTTTGGTGCGAATCAAATCGGGGATTTGGAAGGCCTCTTCGCGGGGCAGAATATTCACCACAATCGGGCGATTCGCCTGCACCTCGACATTCACCGTGTCGACGATTTTTTGGGCCAACTCATTGCTAAAATCGCTAATCTCGAAATCCAACCGGCCTTCGTCGACATCCATGTTGCCCCCCGTGACGAGCGCCCCATAATCACGAAAGACGACACCGCACAACAAGTGCAACGCAGTGTGCGTCCGCATCAGTCGATACCGGCGCTCCCAATCGATCGTGCAGGTTACCACGCTCCCCACATCCGGGCGTGCATCACCGGCCAAGGTATGAACGACACCCTCGGCGCCGCGCTTGACCTCAACAACGCTATACCCATCAATCGTGCCGGTATCATGTGGCTGGCCGCCACTTGTGGCATACAACACAGTCTGGTCAAGGATAATCCCGTTGCCCTCACTTGCATGACCAATCACGGTCGCCTGGCAGGTGCGTTGATAGGCATCGGTGTGATACAACAAGGTTGTCATACAAGCCCCTTACTCTTTGTGTACGATCATACGTACACTATACTGCAACATGTGTAACGCAACAGCTATTCTCTTTCAAAATACCAAATCGCCAATCCCGATACGACATAGGCCAGCGAGCCAACCACCAAAATCGGCCCGAAGCCGTAGCTTTTCTGCAAAAAACCACTCGCAATGGCCGCAATGGCCCACCCCGACGACCACAACACCGTCATGATGCTCGACATCAAACCACGTTGGCGCGGGCCAGCCAAGCGCATCACCAACACATCGTTGGTCGAGACGCTGGCTCCCACCGCAAACCCGCGCACACAATAACCGACAAACGCCACGGGCAAGATAGGCACCGCCATCAACAACATGGCCGGAGCGCCCATCATGCGCGCAATCGTGCCCCAGGTGCGCAAATCACGTTGCCCGACAAGTCGCCCCATCACCAAGGCACCGATGCCCAATGAAATGCCATTGAACGCCACAATGCTACCCACCATGGCGTCTGACAAGCCGAATTCAGTACGAAAGAACAGGCTTTGGAACGGCAGAAACAATCCGCCACCAAATCCGAGTGTCATGCTGGCCAGCGCATACTGTACCAACTGCCATGTCGTACGCGTCGGATAGTCATCTGCTGTACGGGTATCGCCCGTTGGTCCTGGTGCATTCGACTGCGGTGCAGGTGTCAATGCTCGTGCCACCGGTATCACGGCCATCAACACAATGGCTGCACCGATGAACAATGCCCCACGATACGCAGGGGCAGATTGTAAGTCGACATCCATCATCGTCGCCAACATACTCGGTAAAATGCCGGCCACAATGCTCCCAACGAGTGAGATAGCACTGACGGCTGCTTCATTTAGGCCAATCACGGTCGTTTGTAATGCATGGTTGGTCACAGAGATCAACAACGGCACGGTCGCCGTCGCCACAATTGACCAGGCACTCCCCGCCACAAATTGAAAGACAATTAACCATACCGCAGTCGGCGCGTGGAGCACCAATACCAGAGCCGCCACGTACGCAATCACGCTGATAATTAATGTGCGCCGCGCACCGATTCGATCAATCACCATGCCTGCCGGAATACCGACAACGAGACCTGCAACACGAGCCGTTGTAGAGAGAATGCCGGCCATCTCAATCCCAAAATCCATGCTGATAAGGTAAAAACTAAACAGCACATCGAAAAAGCTCATACCAATACCAAAAATCATGCTGTAGATGAGCATGCGCCAGACCGACCACGATAACTGCCGTAGTTGCACCCGTACCTCCCGCGAATTCAGCGCTGAATTCATTCATCCCGCTGCAGATACCAAATCGACACCCCCGATAACACATACGCCACCGAACCGAGGATGAGCAACGGGGTAAACCCGTATTGCGTCTGCACAAACCCACTCATCGTCGAGGTAATCGCCCAGCCTGCCGCCCACGTCATATTCCAGATGCTCGAGGCAAAGCCACGTTGTTGCGGGTTAACTAAGCGCATTGTCAACACATCGTTGAGCGCAATGCTCCCACCAATCAAAAACGCCCGCAAGTAATAGCCAATCAAGGCCAACCACAACGTCGGCGCTAACATTAACAACAATGCTGGAGCAGCTGCAATCCGCAAGCTACTGGCCCACACGCGCAAATTACGTTGGCCGATGCCGTGGCCGATTGCCACCGCACCAATTCCTAGGGCAACCCCGCTAAACGCCAATACAGTACCAACGTGTCCATCTGACAAGGCGAATTGGGTACGTAAGAACAGGCTTTGGAATGGAAAGAACGTCCCGCTGCCCATCCCAATCATGAACCCAGCAATACCAAACTGCACAATTCGCCATGTTGTGCGCATCGGCACCTCGGCCTGTAGTGGTACACCGTCTGAATCAGTATTACTGGCCGTCGGCATATTGCCCAGCAACGGCAAGCTCGACAGCGCAAAAATCGCAATGCCAATCAGCAACACCGTACGATACGCCACAGTGCTCTGGTCATCCACACTCAACCACGGCGCCACCACACTCGGCAACCAACCGGCTACCATGCTCCCCACTAGCCCAATCATGTTGAGCGCCGCCTCATTGAACCCAAAGACCGTCGTCTGTTGCGCATGTGGCGTCGTCTGTGTCAACAACGGGAACATCGCCGAGAAGAGCAAGGCAAACGCACACCCCACCACAAATTGACTCGCAATCAGCAGTGGGTAATTCGGCGCAAAGACCACTGCAACAAGTCCTGCAGTATAGATCATCACCGAGGCAATCAAGGCCCGGCGCGAGCCAATTCGATCAATCAAACGCCCAGCCGGGATACCAACAATCAAACCCGCAATACGCGCCACGGTTGATAAAACACCGACCGTATCCGCTGCATAGCCCATGCTTACTAGAAAGAAGTTGAACAGCACATCAAAAAAACTCATTCCCAAACCGATGAGCGTGCTGTGTACCAACACCCGCCACACTGCTGCTGGGATTGTCCGAATCGTCTGTAACATGATTTAATCTTGTTCAAAATACCAAATCGAGAGACCCGACAACACATATGCCACCGCACTCATACCAATCAGCGGCGCAAAGCCGATGGACTGCTGGAGATACCCACTGGCTGTCGACGAAATACCCCACCCAAGCGACCAGAACATCGTCATCAAACTTGCTAATCGCCCCCGTTGCTTCGCACTCACAAGTTGCATCACCAACACATCGTTGAGCGTAAAGCTCCCGCCCATAAAAAACGCCCGGCCGAATGCCCCAAAAATCGCAAACGGCAACACGGGAAACATCAAACAGGCAAAGACCGGCGCAGTGATAAGACGCAATGCACCTGCCCACATGCGCAAGTTCCGATGCCCGAGCACTCGCCCGGCAAGCATGGCCCCAATACCCATCATCACCGTCGCCCCGGCCACCACATAGCCAATTTGCTGATCCGACAAGCCATGCTCAAGTCGGAAGTAGAGCGCCTGAAACGGCAAAAACGTCCCTGCACCCAAACCCACAAAAATGCTCGCCACCGCATACCCCACGATTTTGCGCGTTGGTTTGAGTGGCGTATCATCCTCAACAAACGCCGGCGCATCACCGTCAGTCCGCGCCCGCCGACCACCAATTCCCCCAAGGACGGGGATCACGGCAAATACCATCACCACACAGCCAATCAACAGGGCGGCTCGGTAGGCGTCAGCAGATTGTGCATCGCTCCCCACTATCGGTGCTAACCAACTCGGGAACCAGCCGGCGACGATGCTCCCGACCAACCCCAAACTCATTGACGCCTCGTTGAGACCAAATACGGTGGTGCGGTGCTCTGGTGGCGTTGCTTGCGTCAAAAGCGGCATCAGTGCCGACATGCCGACCGCAAACAAACAGCCAGCCACAAATTGGCTAAGAATCAACAACACCAAACTGGGCATCATCAACAGCACCATCATGCCAATTGCATAACCGATAACGCCGATAATCAAGGCACGTTGTGCACCAATGCGATCGATGAAATACCCCGCAGGAATGCCAAATAACAAACCGGCCATACGCGTCGTCGTCGACATCAGACCGGCTGATTCAATGCCAAAATCCATGCTGACCAAATAAAAACTAAACAACACATCGAAAAAACTCATGCCCAAATTGAACAACACGCTGTGCAACAATACGAGCCACGCCGCCCGCGGGACCATCCGCAACGATTGCATTACCTACTTCTTTCGTACTAGCTTCAGAAGTGTATTGTAGATGAAAGTAAGACACCATAAAACACAACCGTGCTATGATGTGGCAAGATCATTCGGTTTCACCAAAGGACACATCATGACCGCGCGCCAAACAGGGATGTTGTTGTTACTCGGAGCCATCTGGGGCGCCGCGTTCATGCTCATCAAAATCGCCCTCGACGATATCACCCCATTCACACTCGTTGCCGTGCGCATTGCTTTCACTGCCATTATTTTGTGGGCCACACTCCGCATCAGTGGCCTTAATCTGCCCCGCGATCGCCATCAATGGCTCAACTTCGCCTCCGTCGGCGTTTTTGGTCTTGTTGTGCCCTTCTTGCTCATCTCGTGGGGCCAACGACTCATCCCGAGCAGTACCACGGCTATTTTAGGCGCCACAACGCCACTCTTTACTGCGCTTATCAACATCGTCACCCGTGCCGAAGAAAAAATCAACGCCGAGCGTATTATCGGCCTCGGCATCGGCTTTATGGGCGTCATGATTGCCATCGGCATCGCAGGCGCCACCGAGGGCAACATCATCGGCGAGCTCTGTGTGCTCGGCGCCGCCGTCTGTTACGCCATCTCGGCCCTCTACAGCCGCCGCGTCTTTAGTGGGATGCCACCGCTCATCCCCTCAACCGGGCAGATGATTACCAGCACCGCCATGCTCATCCCAATTGCCTTGGTGTGGGAGGGCATCCCCACTGCCGCACCCTCGATGCGCTCAATCATCGCCATGATCATCTTGACCGTCTTCTGTACCGCCATCGCCTATATCTTGTACTACCGCCTCATCGCCACCATCGGCGCCACCAAAGTGTCAATGGTCTCGTATCTGGTGGCTCCTTTCGGCGTCATCTACGGCTTCGTCTTTCTCCAAGAGCCGATTAGCCGCAATTCCATCATCGGACTCGTCGTAATTATCGTCGGCATCCTGATTGCCGGCGGCACCTGGCGCTCGATTGTCAAACGCCCAACACCGACCACATGAACAGCGCAATCGTGGCCTGGTTACAAAGCGCAGAGGCACACATATTACTCAGCCAAGTAGACCCTAATCAGCACCTGGCGAGTATGAGTTTTCTGCGCAAACATGTGGATGCCACCCACGCG
>VGPG01000125.1 GCA_016875555.1 Chloroflexota bacterium
CTTGGGATGTGGCACGGGCATCCCCACCACCAAGCGACTGTCTGAGCGGTATCGCGTGACTGGCGTTGACATCTCAATAAATAATGCCAAACAGGCGGCCATCAACGTGCCACGCGCACAAATCATCTGTGGCGACATGAGCAATCTGCATTTTCCACCCGAATCGTTTGACGCCATCAGTGCGTTTTATTCGTTAATCCACCTCCCCCGCGACGAAATGCCACAGTTTCTTGGCCGTATGACACGCTGGCTCCGACCAAACGGGTTATTTGTTGGCTGCTTTACAGCGTACGATCTCCCCGAAGAATACTCTCCGGACTGGTTAGGCGTACCCATGTACTGGAGTGGGTACGACAGCGAGACCAATCGAGAATTACTGCGCGAATCCGGGTTAACCGTACATTCCGCAGTAGAAGAGAGCGCCGATGAAGATGGCGTCGATGTAACGTTTTTGTGGGTGATTGCCGAACGACGCGTGTTGTAAAATCGGTATACTACTCATATCGGATTCACCGCTTTACAAGGTGGCTTTATGCTCTTCCACACCATAGACCATATCGGCCTTGCCGTCACCGACATCGAAACTGCGGTCGCATTTTATAACACCCACTTCGGCATGCACGAATGGGAAATCATCGACCTCGCCGACCGCCATATGCGCGTGGCAGTGGCCGTCGTCGGCGGCAGCAAAATCGAGCTGATTGCACCCACTTCAGACGAAGCCGCGTTCGCCAAATACCTGGCCGAAAAAGGCCCTGGCATGCATCATATTGCCTACGCCGTTGATGACATTCACGCTGCACTCGCTGACCTCGCCGCCCAAGACATACGCCTGATTGACACCACGCCCCGCCCAGGGTTGCATGGCACATTGGTGGCGTTCATCCACCCCAAAGCAACCATGGGCACCTTGATTGAGCTCGTTCAACACGTATGAACCCAGTCACCATCGGTGTCATCGGCTGTGGACCGATTGCTCAGGCCGGCCATCTCCCTGCCATTGTGAAAGCGTCAAACGCCACGCTTTCCGCCGTGTGTGATCGTTCGCAACGCCTGCGCGACTATGCTCGATTGGTACATCATGTACCGGTCAGCTATGCCGATGCCAGTGAACTCCTGGCCGACCCGCTGATTGAGGCGGTGGTCATCGCGGTGGCCGATCAGTTTCACATATCGCTCGCCATGGCCGCACTCGACGCCGGCAAACACGTCCTCGTCGAAAAGCCGCTCGGCGTCGATGTGGCCAGCTGTCGTCAACTCGAGGCCCATGCAGCGAGTCGGGGGCTGATTGTGCAAATCGGCAACAACAAGCGCTTCGATCCAGGCATCGCCTATGCCCACGACATGGCCCATACCGCCATCGGGCGCCCCATCATGTACCGCGGCTGGTACTGTGATTCGCTGTATCGCTACATCGTGACCGACAACGTACAACCGACGGTTATCCAAGCCGACGACGCCATCCGCCCTGACGGCAACCCAAAGGGCGATCGACGCCGCTACCTCCTACTGACCCACGGCAGTCATCTGGTTGACACGGCTCGGTACATCTGCGGGCCGATTACGCATGTACAGACACTGCTGCGCCACCAAGACAACACCTGGTGTTGGTTGAGTAGCGTGACATTTGCCAATGGCGCCATCGGCCAGCTCGACTTGACAGTGACGATTCGTGGCGACCACCACGAGGGGTTCCATTTGTACGCCAGTGAGGGCAGTATCATCGGCAAAACCTACTTACCTTGGTACCTCAAAAGCAGCGACGTCGAAGTCTTTACCCATCACGATCAAACCTACCACCGACCACTCGGCGCCGACGGGCACTCGTACAAACGACAAATCGAGGGCTTTGTGGCAGCGATTCGTGGTGAACCGCAACGTGGCGCAACCGTACTCGAAGGTCGTGCTGCCGTGCAAGTGCTCACTGCTATGACGTACTCGGCTCACCACAACGGCATCCAGGTAGCGGTCAATGAGATGGAGGGAGCGCCATGAGTGTGTTTCGCATGGGGTTGGCCATTTGGTCGCACAAGGGCTGGGTCGGATCGTTCTTGCCGAGTGGCAGCAAAAGCAGCGAGTATCTCAGGCACTACGCCCAACGCATGCAGATTGTCGAGGGCAACACGACGTTTTATGCAATCCCGCCGATTGAGACGGTGCGCAAGTGGTGCGACGACACGCCTGAGACGTTTCAGTTTTGCTTCAAAATTCCGCAGGTGATTAGTCACCACGGCGAACTCAAAGAGAACATCAGCGCCACGCACGACTTTGTGGCGCGTATGGCGCCGCTCGGAAGTCGCATCGGGCCGTACTTTTTGCAACTACCACCGCACTTCAGTCGGCGCCATATCACACAGCTCGATACCTGGCTGAGCGCCTGGCCCACCGACTACCGCATCAGTGTCGAGGTGCGTCATGCTGACTGGTACACCAGCTCGGGCGAGCGTGAGCTGATTGATGTGCTGAATCGTCATCGTGCTGGGCATTGCGTGATGGACGTGCGCCCGCTCGATCTAGGTGATTTACCCGGTGCCGAGGCTGATTTGGCGCATGCCCGCGACCACAAACCGCACGTCCCCATGCGACCGTGGGTAAGCGGTAATCTAGCATTGGTGCGCTATATCAGTCACCCCGATACACCACGCAATGCGGCGCTCTTTGCAGAGTGGACAACGCGTATCACGCAGTGGCTGGCAGATGCTATTGACGTCTACTTCTTCATGCATTGCCCAGGTGAACACACATCGCCCGTCAATGCACGGCAGTTGTACCATCAACTTGCCCACCACACTGCACTCCCGCCGTTACCGTGGGACGACGTCGAAACAACCATTCAAGGGACTCTTTTTTAACGACACGAGGATTCTGTGGACTTTTTGGCATCACTAAACGCCGACCAACGTGCCGCCGTCACCGCCCCCATCGGCCCTGTGCTGGTCAAAGCAGGTGCAGGGAGTGGCAAAACGCGGGTGCTCACGCTGCGCATTGCCTACCTGGTCAATCACCATCGCGTCGAACCGCAGCACATCCTGGCGTTGACCTTTACCAACAAAGCAGCCAAAGAGATGCGTACGCGCCTCAAACCGATTCTCGGCGGTCACATACATGGACTCGCAACAGGCACATTTCATGCCATCTGTGTAAAAATTCTACGCCAGCATATCGAGGGACACGTCGGGAACTTTACGCGTAACTTCAGTATTTATAGCGGCGACGAACAGCAACAGTTGATTCAGCAGAGCATCGACGCCGCGTCTGATATCCCACCAGAGGCCATCGATATCGACGATTTGCAACGACGCATTTCGCGGGCCAAGAGTCGCATGCAAAAACCGCACGACATCGAGCGCTTTAGCCCAACACCAATGGACCGGTGGGTGGCCATGCGCTACCGCTATTATCAGTCGCTATTGGCAGAGGCCAATGCCCTCGACTTTGACGATTTGATTATGGTGACACAACACCTACTCAGTCATCACGACGAGGTACTCGACAAAGTGCAGGCACAATGGCGCCACATCTTGGTGGATGAGTATCAAGACACCGATCCTAGCCAATTTCAATTTGTGCGCATGCTCAGTGATCCGGTGGGGAGTAGACCTCGATCATTATTCGTGGTCGGCGATGCAATGCAGTCAATTTACGGCTTTCGTAACGCCGATCACACCATAATTAGTCGCTTTGCCGAGCACTTCGACAAGACCACCGTCATCGAACTCAAGACCAACTACCGCAGTCGGCAAGCGATTCTCAATGCTGCATACGCCGTCATCCGTCCTAGCCAGATGGTCACACTGATGCAGCTGATGGCGCACCACCAAGGACATGTTGGCGAGCAAAGTGTGGTCTTTTTGGAGTACCAGACAGGCAAAGAAGAAGCCGAAAAGATTGCCTTTGAAATTGCCGGCATGGTCAATTCAAGCGATAGTTTGGGCGCATTCGCCGATGTCCGACGTGAAGGGCGCCGCCCAAAAGACATTGCCATTTTGTACCGCTCAAAACACCTGAGTCGCGTCTATGAAGAGGCCTTACGCAGTCGGCGTATCCCATATAAACTAAAGGGCCAGTTAGGATTCTACGACCGGGCCGTAGTGCGTGATATTCTGTCGTATGTGCGACTGGCCGTCAATAACCGCGACAATATGGCGCTGAGCCGCATCGCCGATGTGCCCAAACGCGGGTTGTCGGCCAAACCGCTCAAGGTGTTTAGTATTGAGGCCGCCCGGCGCAACATGGCGATTGCCGACGTGCTCAATGACTTAATGATTTTGGCCCAGCTCGATGAAAAAGCGCGCAGCGGCGCGCGACAACTCAATCAGCTACTCGGCCGGATGCGTCAACGCATCAAAAACGGGATTTCGGCGCGCGAATTAATTGAGGACATCATCGATCAAGTGAGCTACAAAGCGTATCTCGGAGAGGTGTTCGCCAAAGACCCAGAAAAACTACAGGATAACCTGGCTCACATTGACGAACTTCTCCTCGTCGCTGATGAGCATGATGAGGTCGAAGCGTTTTTGCAATATGTGGCCATTATGACAAGTACAGATGGCGCTGACGATGAGCGTGATCAAGTACAGTTAATGACCATCCATGCATCCAAAGGGCTAGAATGGCCGATGGTCTTTGTCACGGGGCTCGAAGAGGGTATACTACCTCATGAACGCAGTATGGCGACACACGAGGGCATCGAAGAAGAACGTCGGCTCTGCTACGTGGCCGTGACACGTGCCGCCGAACGTCTGTATCTGTCGTGGACCCATCATCGCATGGGCGCCAGCAACCGAAACAAAAAATCAAGCGTCAAAGAAGGCATCACGAAACGCTCGCGATTCTATGATGACATCGAAACATATGGTCGTGAACTCAAAGCAAGACAAGGACGATAACTGATGGACTCATCTACACAATCCAAAGATAACAGCTTTCAAACGCTCCGCCGCATCGTACTGCAGTGGTTAATCACCACACTGGCTATTTTTGCGGCGATGTACCTTGTGCCGGGCATCACGTTTGATGGACCCGGTTGGCAGTTGGGCATCATTGCGATGATATTTAGTGTGATTAATCAGTTGCTCAAGCCATTGTTGCTCTTTTTGACCTGCCCGATGCTCATTCTCACGCTTGGTTTATTCACCGTGGTAATCAATGCCGTGCTGTTGCTCATCACCGCCTACTTCGCAGATTTCTTGGGGATCAACTTTGCCATTGACACCTTTACCACGGCACTTTTTGGGGCACTCGTTGTGTCGTTTACAACGCTGATTTTGAATCTGCTCTCAGGCGAAGGAAATGTACGCGTGCAGGTGCACCGCGACTAAGTGACCGATACGAACCCAACCGCCACTCAGGATTAAGCCCGAGTGGCTTTCTTTTTGATGGACAACCAGATAATCCCACCGACAGCCAGCGACCAACCCAGTATCCCGATAATCAAGCTAGGTATGATGTACCAAGGCTGATACCGCAACTGGATGGTAGAAGTACCCGCAGGAACATTTAACGATATCCAACCCGTACCGACACTCGGTTGTACCACTTGGGTATTCACGGTCGCACGCCATTCGGGCATGTCGTGTTCGAGCACGACCAACAATCCGCCCGATTCGGTCGTACACGTCAGATCCACCATGCCGGCAAGCGCATAATCAATGGTACACGGCGTGGCTTGTCCTTTGTTCGGAAAAACCTGTGCATAGACCGCATTAGGGTTATTGGTGCGATAGAGCACCCAACCATCGGTGTACGCCTTGATGACCTCAAACCCTTGTTGGGGCTCGTTGCTGAACACATACGCAGGTGGGGGAAACTTGTACTGCACCATCCACCACGAAAAAATCATCTCGCTGATTTTGATATTGTTGCTCATCAGCGGAATGGCCAACCAATCCGGTGCATGAATGTACCCGATTGGCTGTGCTTTGATGTCGTTAATGACATCGACAACTTGTGGCTCGTATCGATTAATCTCGTCAAGCCAATTATGCCCAAAGCGCGACATGGAGTGCACATTACTTATTAGAAGTGCAATTACCAGAATTGCTTTGATGGGTACCCATGCTACACGTTGAACGGCAGCCGGCCATTCAATCAGTTTGGTCGTCAACAGACCATGAATGCCCAGCATCGCCATAGTTAAAATGCCCAGCGCCAAAAACGCATTGAAGAGGATGATATAGCGTAGTCCTGCAACAAAATTAGTGAGTGGTTGAATTTCTAACTGAATGAGCCATGTATTTGGGTACCCCGAGGCAATCACGACTGCACACACACTCATGATTGCAAATGTGCGGTAGAGCAGTTTGTGTCGATGATCATTAAGCCATTGATACCCCGCAACAGCAAATACGAACGCGGTAACGCCAATATACGTACTATATGCCCACGGGTAGGCAAAGTTATTGTAGACGTTGGACTTGACCACATCAAAATCATCGATGAACAAATTTACGATGATTTGCGAGATCGACATGTTGAAAATTCCCGAAATTTCTGTCTCTTTGTCATACAAACCGGAAGTGAATACGCTACTCACATATATTGGCGCAGCCATACACAATGCAATGACGGCCACCCATGTTGCATCGCGCCAAAGCATCGGATGGCGCACAAACAACTGTTGTGTGTATGCATACCAGGCCCACAAAGGGAATGACAGTGCGATCGCAAACTGCATGTACCCTTGCCCAGACAGAAGCAGCGCGCCGGCAGCTATTCCTATGACCAGGGCACGAATTCGCGACGGCGAATGAATGTAACCGAGCGCAAGCACGATGAAGAGCCACGCCGAGGCAATCGAAAGTGGCATGCCAATGCTGCCCACCTCAAGGCGACTCATCATGTGACCGCCCAACATCACGGCAGCGGCATACCAGATGCGTGCGATTACATGGACGTTCAATTCATATGCAAACCACCAACCAGTAAACATGATCAACAAAAATGACATGGCCACGGTCATGGAACTACCAGCAACCGCACCCCAAATCATACTGTTAACAATTGAAAGTGGGTGCACGAACGAACCAAATAACTCGGCAAAATTAGGATACCCGCCAATGATGTTCGACCACCAAGCGCATTCGCTACAGGCCAAGAGGTAATCCCATGTATAAAAGGAATGCATGCTGCGTGCATATTCGCCACCCATCGGCACAATGTAGCCCGACCAACGCGAACCGAATATGGCGTACCAGAGCAATAAAAGCCCGCCCAACTCAATCAGCAATAAATTCCGCTGAAGATGATGCGTACGCAGCGCATCGGTAGATGATTGTTTGATTGTTTGAGACATGCTTATCCCAACTACTTGTCATACAATGTGTATTATATTACTCTGATTATTCATTTTTATGATTAATCATGAGAATTACGATGTGATGACGAAAAGAGACTACGGGGTAGACGCGCGCTCACCATTCCATAGAGTATCACACTCATAACAACCACCCACGCCGTGGTCGAAGTCAGGGCTGACACTATCACTGCCACTGGCAGATACACAAAGACGATAGTGTGCGCCCCGGCAGAAACATCAACCGCTAAAAAGAGATCATCAACAAGTGGTACCGGTTGCCTGTCAACGGTAACACGCCATCCCGGAAAGAAGTACTCACGCACAATCAACGTATCTGCCTGATTCAATGTGCATGTAAGTTCGATACGCCCAGCCAATGAGCCTGATTGCACAGGACACATCGGTGCAGCATCTTGCTGAATGGCGCGTAACAGTGTATAGGCTGATGCCATACCATCGCGCATGTAGAGGTGCAAATCTCCAAATCGCGAAAGCTCTCGCCACCCTTCATTCGGTTCGATCGGCGTGGATGCAATGCGATAAGCTGCTTCAAGATTGACCGCATTTTTATACTGAAACGGATAAAACAAATTCCAGACA
>VGPG01000126.1 GCA_016875555.1 Chloroflexota bacterium
ACTGTTCTTTCCAGTGGCGTGGTTTATTGCCGACAAGGCGATTCCGTTTTTGCGCCGCTATGAGGATCGCATCGCCCAAAGAGAGACCGTCTTGGCAATTCTGATTGCCATTATTTTGTTCTATGCCTGGTCGGCCGAGGCCTTCGGCAGTGTGGCGGCGATTATCGGCGCATACCTGCTGGGTGTCGTCGTGGCGCGCCATGTTGATCACCACCATGTGGCCCATGGCGGGGTGGCCGCGGTCGGGTACGGTATTTTTATTCCGATTTTCTTTGTGAGTATCGGGTTGCAGGCCAACATCAATGATGTGGTGGGTGCGCCGATGTTGGTGATTGTCTTGACCGTGCTGGCCATTATCACCAAGTTGATTGGTGGTGCATTAGGGGCACGTGCTGGTGGCATCAACTGGCGTAACTCGTGGTTGGTCGGCGCCGGCATGATCTCGCGTGGCGAGGTGGCCTTGGTGCTGGCTGGCGTGGCCTTGAGTGCCGGCGCCATTGACACACCGATCTTCTCAGCCTTGATTGTGATGGCGGTTGTCACCACGCTGGTGACACCACCATTATTGCGCATCATGGCGCCCAAACAACCGGCGACACCGGCTGATGAGGCCTCGCAAATCTAGATAATGGCGGTTATCGTGTGACGTGCACCCCGGTGATGGCAGATGCTATCACCGGGGTTTTGGTGTAATCAGCGCCACAAACAGGTCATTCACGTTGGTGCCGGTTGCACCCGGGCGTAGGAGATCCCCCAATGCACTCCACCAGGTATAGGTATCGTTGTGGGCGAGGGTGTGGGGCAGATTGAGTCCGAGTTGCGTCGCTCGTATCATGGTGCGGCCCGTCGCCACGGCACCAGCTGCATCGGTTGGACCATCGCCGCCGTCGGTGGCATAGGCGGCGAGTATAACGTTGTCGAGCCCAGCAACGACCTGAGCGGCAGCGAGGGCCAACTCTTGATTGCGACCACCTTTGCCGTGGCCCGTGAGCGTGACGGTGGTCTCACCGCCGGCGATGATGCAGTGGGGCGTATCAACTGAGTGGTATGACGCTACCAGTTCGCCAAGCGTATGACCGACGGTACGCGCGTCGCCGGTCAAGGCGGTGTCACCGATGATGGTCGTGTAGCCGAGTGCCCGGGCGGTGGTTGCGGCGGCATCAATTGACTGCGCAATATCGCCGATGATAGCGAGTGGTGATGGGTCGGGTATGTGTGCCATTGGGGCGGTCAAGGCTGCAATGAGCGCAGGTGATAATTGGTCGGCGATACGATAGCGCGCAATCACTTGCCAGGCGGCATCGGGGTCGTCAGGATTGGGTACGGTGGGGCCGGAGGCGATGGTTGCGGGTGGATTGCCGAGCACATCTGATATGACGAGTGTGCGCAGTGGCGTGGTGCCAGCGGCTTGTGCCAAGCCGCCACCTTTGATACGGTCGATACGCCGGCGAATCGTATTTATCTCGTTGATGTCGGCACCACACCTGAGTAATGTGCGAGTGAGTTGTTGCAGGTCACCGAGGGTGAAAGTATCGGGCAAATCGACCATCAACGCCGATCCACCACCCGAGACGAGCACGAGGATGAGGTCATCGGATGTGGCATGCGCCACCATCAAGCGCGCCTGACGCCCTGCGTCGACACTGCGTTGATCTGGCACGGGGTGACCAGCTTGGATGTAGGTGAGTTGCGGTATGCGCGGACTCCCGTCGTCGTCTTTGTAGATGACGAGGCCATGGCTGAGGTGCGCACCGAGTTGTGTACTAGCGGCTGCGGCCATGGCCAGTGCTGCTTTGCCGACGGCAATGATGATGACCCGGTTTGGCGTGAAGTGCTCGTCGCCGATCCACACATGCGTCTCGTCGCTACGGACGAAGGCGTGTATGCGCGGGGCTGGCAAGGCGGCGTATGTCGCAGCATGGAGGATGGTGTGTACCGCACTCCCCGCCTGATGACGTCGTGTGCTGTATGTGGCAAAATGAGCACTATCCATGGATGTCTCCTTTCTGTGTATTGTACTGCCGGTTGGACGGGGAGTGTGTATGTCAAAATCTGCGTGGGGCATGGTATTTGTGAGCATAGCCGCAGTTTTATGGGGGAGTATCGGCGTAGTTGTGGCCCTCCTTTTCGGCCGTATTGCCGTTGATCCACTCATGCTCGGTGCGTTGCGTCTGCTCATCGTCGTGCCGTTTGTGTGGGGGTGGCACCGCGTGTCAAGTGGGCAGTGGCAGATACGTGCGACCGCTGCGCAGCATGGTGCCATGCTCCTTGGTGGAGTGGCGTTTGCCGTCTATCAAGTGGCCTACTTTGCTGCCATTCCGTATATCGGCGTGGCGATGGCGGTGATGCTCAACATCTGCAGTGCGCCGATTTTTACGGCATTCATTGCCCGATTATGGCTTGGTGAGCGCCTTGGGTTCGTACAAATGCTGGCGATTGGGCTGGCAATAGGTGGTGCAACTATCTTGGTTGCGAATCCTGCCGATATCGCTACCTGGTCATGGCTTGGGGTTGGCTATGCGCTCAGTGCCGGATTGTGTTATAGCGTGGTGGCGGTGACAACGCGTACGGTAGCGCCAGCATTTGGCGTGGCAACGCCGTTGGCCGCCATGTTTGGCGTAGCGGCATTGGTGCTTGTGGCGGTAACATTAGTGATTGGGAGTGCCTGGCCAACCGATACCACGGTGTGGATGGGTGCACTCTACTTGGCCGTGGTCCCAACGTTTGTTAGTTATGTGCTCTACGTGCGTGGTCTACAAGCAATTACAGCGACGACGGCCGCTACACTCTCTTTGTGTGAGCCGTTGACGTCAACCGTGCTGGCGGTGCTCTTTTTGGATGAACAGCTGACGCACGTGGCCTGGCTTGGCGCCGGGTTGTTATTCGGTAGTCTGTTGTTGTTTGGCTTGGCGCACCGGTGGCATCCACGCCAATCCGAGTAGCGTGATGATGATGCCGAGAATGATGACGCATACCGGCATCACTGATGCACTGCGTGGCACTGCACTGAGGTAGTACCACCAATAATCATAAAAACCGGGGCGACTATCACTGGCCCAGACAATCATTTCGTTGGGTGTGGCTGGCATGCGTGACGGTGGCGTCAAGTTGGCCCAAATCGGGTAGGTGCCGACGTGGTCATACACGCGCAAGTCGAGCACGGTTGCGCCGAGTGTGTCGTACCAGGCATGGTGTGGTAAGCCGTCAATGTGCACACCTGTGCCCGCAAAGAGCAATTGGCTTGGTCGTGCTGGCAGGAGAATGTGCATGTGGCGTGGTGGGCACGGCGTTGTTGAGGAGAGGGCGCGCCGGTCAAGTAGGATGTCAACGCGCATCTGATTGCTACTGTCGTGACAACTGTGGTACGTCATCATGAGTTGCGGGTTCGTCGTGTGTAGCGGCGTGATGGTAATTGATGCATCAGGACCTGCAAAGCGTGGAAATTGTTCGGCCGATGTTCGATCGCCTTCGCTGTAACTCCAACCATCCAGGGTAACTCCGGATTGGGTCATGCGTTGTGCGTCGGCGGTGATTTGCCGTAACAAGGCCCGCCAGTGCCCAACAATCGGCGAGAATTGTGGATCGTAGTAGCGCGCCTGTTGATTGCGCGTATCAATGATGATGGCGTTGAGATTGATACTGAGTCCAGCTACCTGCACGAGCACGGTTGCGCTTATCAGGGGGATGAGGATGGCGCGTCGCATTGTGTGCGAGCGGTGTGCCAGCCATTGATAGACGGCACCGAGCGGCCACACCATGAACGGCAAACAGAGGATGAGATAGCGTGGCCCCCACGCACCATCGCCGTGCCAGTAGATGACGTTGGTGTGGATGGAGACGACTGCGCCGATGACGCCAAGACAGGTGAGTGTGAGGTGTCGTTCACGACGTTGGAGCCAAATACCCACAGGCCAGAGGAGTAGCAGTGGGGCATAGAGAAAGATGCTTTTGCCGCTACTCAAAAACTGCCCGTAGAGACCGGTGGCGATGTAATCCCAACGAATGTCCAACTCGGTCGCAGATTGACCGTAGCCCGAACTTAACATGCTGCCACGGGCAAGTGTGTTGTACGTCAAAAAGATTACCGCTGCCACACTGACTCCGCTCCCCCATGCGATGAGTGTAGGCCAATCGCGTCGGCTCCAGCACAGTATCACGATGGAGAGACCGAGTATGGCCACCGCAGGTGCGACGGCGATTTTGGTCAAAAGTGCCGCCAACGGTGCTAGGCCGGCGAGCACGTAGATGAGACGTCGGGGGCGGCTTTCTGTAGCAGGCACAAAGAGTGGCAGCGCGGCAACAAGCAAAAAGAAGGCGGCTGTTGGTTCCGAAAAAAAGCTCCGTGCGTACATCCAGGCAGGTGTTGCAAGCGCATAGGTGATGGCGAACAGCACACCAATCCGCATTGACTGAAAATGCCGCATGCCGTACCAGCCCAAAAGTGTGGCAGTGCTGGCCACGGTCATGGCGTTCAACCATGTCATCGGGAGTCGTACCAACCAGGCCTGCATCTCGACGGGCCCTAAGGAGGCAAGCAGTGTGCCGATGGGGAGCATGCTCAGTCCCAACAGCGACTGCATGGGACCGTAGATACCGAGAATGGGTTGTTCGACCGGTGTTGTTGCATCAACGAGATGACGAATGGCCTGCCACATGCGCATGGTTGTGGTAAACATGCGTTCTTCATCACTGGCATAGAAATGCCCACTCCCACTGGCAATCAGGAGTGCCACTAATCCGAACCAAAGGCGCCGAAATGGTGATACGGAGGGTGATGAATGCACACGACCGTCCTTGTCAAGTGTGAAGAACTTGCTATGTATTATACGTGGACTAGGAGAGTTGAGATAACCATTGCATGGTATTCATCTCTTGCGCATATGGGTGGGTCGTGTGCATGTGGATGATACAACGGTGTGTATAGCGGTTGGGTCATTGATGCAGATTGTGTGTGTTGTTGGGCCAAACCTATCATGCATGGCTATAATACGTGTATCGGTTCTTTTGTACAGAGTGGAGCATCCATGACTAACGCACTTCGTGACCGATTTTTGCGCTACGTGCAAATCTACACGACCAGCGATCCGTTTTCGAAAACATATCCATCAACCGAGCGCCAGTGGGATTTGTTGCGCCTTCTGCGCGATGAGTTGACGGCCATCGGTGCCGCTGACGTCGTTTTGACGGAGCACGGCTACGTGATGGCAACGATTCCGGCCACACCAAGGCATGAGCAGGCACCGGTGGTGGCGTTTTTGGCGCACGTTGACACGGCGCCAGACTTTAGTGGTGAAGGGGTCAAGCCGATTGTGCACGCCAATTATGATGGGCACAAAATCGTTCTACCCGATGACGCCAATCAGGTGATAGACCCGGCCAATCCGATGTATGCAGATATTCTGACGGCCGTCGGCAAAGATTTGATTACGGCATCGGGGACAACGTTGCTCGGTGCTGACGACAAGGCTGGTATTGCTATCATCATGACCGCTGCTGAGCAGCTGTTGCGCGATGCGTCTATTGTGCATGGCCCCATTCGTATCTGCTTTACACCGGACGAAGAAATTGGTCGTGGTGTCGATTATCTTGACATCAATCAACTCGGTGCAAGTGCCGCCTACACGTTTGATGGTGGCGGTGTCGGTGAGGTCAGTTGGGAGACGTTCTCGGCTGATGGTGCCGTCGTGGAGATTACGGGTGTGTCAACGCACCCCGGTACGGCCAACGCCTACGGCATGGTCAATGCCGTACATTTGGCGGGCAAGTTGCTGGGCATGTTGCCGCGTGAGTTTGCCGCGCCTGAGAGCACCAATGGGCGGGTCGGCTTTATTCATCCAACCGGGATTGAGGGGAGTACGGCGAGCACTACCGTACGCTTTATTATTCGTGATCACGACAACGACAAACTGGCTGCCAAGGGGCAGATGTTGCGCCTGGTATGTGATGCACTTCAGGCCGGGTACCCCACGGCCAAAGTGACGTGTACGATTACCAAGCAGTACCGTAACATGGGGTATTGGTTGCGCGATCGTCCAGAGATCATGGACAAGTTACGTGCCGCGTGTGCGGATGTCGGTGTTGCATCATACGACGAGCCAGTCCGTGGTGGTACGGATGGATCGCGTCTGACTGAGCGCGGTTTGCCGACACCGAACATCTTCACGGGTGGTCATAATGCGCATGGGCCACTGGAGTGGGTGACGGTACAAGATATGCAAAAAGGTGTGGATGTCATGGTGGCCTTGGCCAAGCGCTGGGGTGAATAGGTCGTTTTGTCTTACAAATTGCCATGTTCTGATCTCGGAACATGGCAATTATCCGTGTATAGTAATAGATGTGCTGCAACTATTTTGCTGTGGCATACGTATTATCTGAATGCGTCGTTCGCTAACGTATTTGTTTTTGTAAGAAGCCTAGAAACAGGGTGTCATGGACTCAACATTGTTATGGGTCGGATTTAATGTGTTTGTGTTGGCGATGTTGGCACTTGATTTAGGTGTGTTTCATCGCAAAGCGCATGAAGTCAACGTCAAAGAAGCCTTGGTCTGGAGTGTAGTCTGGATTGGTTTGGCACTGGTGTTTAATGTGGTCATCTATCTCTACTGGGATGTGATGATGCCAGGCAACACTGATTTTGCCAGCAATACCGAGGCGGCGCTTGCCTTTTTGACCGGGTATCTGATTGAGAAATCGTTGAGTGTTGACAACATCTTCGTCTTTGTGCTGGTCTTCAGCAGTTTTGCCGTGCCGGCCATCTATCAGCATCGTGTCCTCTTCTGGGGTGTGTTAGGGGCCTTGATTATGCGCGGCATCATGATTGCTGCCGGCGCCGCCCTCATCAAAGAATTCCACTGGATTATCTGGATCTTCGGTGCGTTCTTGATTTATACCGGTATCAAGATGGTCAAGAGTGACGATCACGCAGTTGATCCTGCTGATCACACGGTGGTCAAGTGGTTGCGCAAAATCATGCCAATGACGGAGACCTACGAAGGACAGCGCTTTGTGGTGGTCAAGAACGGTGTACGTATGGCCACACCGCTGTTGGCCGTGTTGTTGGTCGTCGAGTTTACAGACTTAATCTTTGCGGTGGACTCGATTCCTGCGATTTTTGCCATTACGGACAACGCCTTCATTGTGTATACGTCGAACGTCTTTGCCATCTTGGGCCTGCGTTCGTTGTACTTTGTGCTTGCAGGTGCGATGGGTAAGTTCCGCTATCTCAAGCCAGCATTGGCGTTCATTCTGACGTTTGTGGGTGTCAAAATGCTCTTCCCAGATGCAACGAAGTACTTGCTGGGCGAAGCCATCAAGATTCCTGTGGGTGTGTCGTTGGGTGTGGTGTTGGGCGCATTGGTGGTGGCCATCTTGGCATCGTGGTATGTCAATACGCGAGAGAATGCGCGCGCTACACACTAGTGCACTACGATAACGAGGGTATGACCGCTGGGCACACCTAGTGTGCCCAGCGGTTTTTGTATGAGAATTTTCTCATCTTGTAGATATATTGCATCGATTTTGCAACAAGGACGCAACAGCAATCGTTTAATTAGCGAATAGGAGCACAATCAGCAAATACGAGGTAAAAGAGGAAACGATGGAAATGACGTGGATTTGGGTTGCATTCAACCTATTCGTGCTTGGTATGTTAGCACTCGACTTAGGAGTGTTTCATCGCAAAGCACACGAAGTCAGCATCAAAGAGGCAACGATTTGGAGTATCGTGTGGATTGGATTGGCACTGGTATTTAATGTGTTGATTCTCTACTACTGGGATGTCATGAATCCCGTCAAT
>VGPG01000127.1 GCA_016875555.1 Chloroflexota bacterium
TAGTAATATTATGTGCAGTTATTATACCACTAAGTCGTATATTGTTAAATTCATATGACAACTGCGTATTTCACGTCAGCCGTCGGTGCAATCCCAATGCAAACCGGCAGCGCTATCCACGGCATTGCGCGTGTGTCACGTGTTCGTTGCTGAGGGCGGATTCAGTTCGTTGGTACTTGCCACATCATCAATCCGTTGTGTGCGCACGGCATCGTCATCGTTTGCCGGCATGATGGTCGTGACATCGGGGATTTTACTACTGATCAGCGCAAGATCGGCTTTGATTTGTGATAACACGTCGGTGTCGCCCACATGTTGACCGCTCATGCCATCTATCCATGTTTCGAGTTGTAATTGGAGTGCATGTACACGGTCACTCAACTGGCGCACACCGATGAGCACCCCATCATCAATCAAGGTTGAGGTATCGCGAATCTGTGTCTGCATGCCATCAAGACGTTGCAAAATTTCATCAATCGTCTCACGCATACTCACACCATCGAGTGATGCGTTGTGCGGGGTATGTTGTTCGGACCACTCTTGTAGTGTCTGTTGTAAGGCATTGATTCGATCGATCATGCCCAAGGTATCTTCGCCGCTGGGGGCGACCACATCAAGACGCGCTTGTAACTGAGCAATTGCTGCCCCAAGCTGTGTCTGACGAATCGTCACGGCCTCTTGTTCACTGAGCAAATCAAGCAACATCTCGCGAAGCTGTGCTGATTCGTCGCTGGTACGCAGCAACTGCTGCTGTAGCAAGCGTGGGACAAACCATAACAGTAACGCAAGCAGCGCCAATACCATGATACCCAAGGCTACAAAAAGGGCGGTCATGACATTCCCTTCATCACTCTTTATGTATACATCATTATACGTACGATAAAGACGATTGGTCAACTACGACATCATATTCATCAATATCACCGATATCAATGTTTCTATGCTATTATTGAACAAGAATATCGTACGTATGGTCAAGGATGCATCTATGTTGCGTGTTTATCGGCTTGTTATCGGCATCATACTCCTCATCACCATGACTGGCTGTGGACTGTTTGGTGATGATACACTCCATATAGCAGATGTCGCCGCCAACATTGACCAATATGTAGGTCAAGACATCACGGTAGCAGGCGCCTATATCAACAAAACCGGTAGCACCACGCTCTCTATTTTGGCAGCAGGTGTAAGTACCCTAGATAATGGCTTTGATGCGCAACCACTCGGTGACGCCATCTGGGTCGATAATTTTTCTGAAGAACTTAAACTCGGTCTCCACCGCCCAGGCGATGCCGTATACGGATTCGTCAAAGTAACTGGACGCATCGAGGCTGGTTCATTCGGCGAAGGTGGTGCGTATACGCACCGTATTGCAGTCACCAACGCAGAAATCATCGAACAAATCAACCGCATCGAATATCGTATTGACAATCAACCGTTAGCAGCTGGTCAAGTGTCACTGCACGAGCTCTACGACAATGGTGCTACATACAATGGTCAAACGGTAACCACACAGGGCTACTACTTTTGGAACTCAGTGATTTATGTATTGGCAGAAGGAATTGCCGTACACGAGGATGGATCAAGTCCACAACCTGTCGGCAAGATTATCTGGATGGAAGGGTTCCCACCCGACAAATCGGCTGAGCTCACTATTGGGCCAAATAACAGCTATGTATGGGGCAAAGTTGAGGTGACCGGGCAATTCCAGAGTGGTGGAGGCTTTGGTCATGCCGGTGCCTACACGGCGCTCTTCCAAGTCTCATCGGCCAACCCCATCAAGTAACCGGTAACGACGAGCAGCGCGGTGTACTACTACATTGACAACATGTACGAAGACGACCTCGATCAAGTGCATGCAATTGATGTTCTCAGCTTTCCGCATCCTTGGTCTGTCGGCACCTATCGTAACGAGCTCAACGCACGCCAGCATAGTCGCTATCTGGTGGCGCGTGTCTCGGCGCATCTCCCTAGACCGACGCGCACCCAATCATGGCTGATGCAGATTGTGCAGCACGTTGTTCCCAAACCACCTAGTACACCCGTAGGTATTGCTCGTGACCCGATTGTAGGACATGGTGGCATTTGGCTGAGCCTCGATGAAGGACACATCACCACCATCGCAGTCCACCCCGATCATCGTGGTCGTGGCGTAGGAGAGTTGCTGGTCATCGGTCTCATCGATCAGGCATACGAACTCGGCGCCCAACAACTCACACTCGAAGTACGCACATCCAACACATCGGCCCAACGACTTTACAACAAGTATGGGTTTGCCGAACACGGAGTGCGCCCACGGTATTACACTGATAACAACGAGGATGCCGTGATTATGTGGACTGAGAACATCCACAGTGCTAGTTTTGTGCAACGCCTCCGTGAAATGCGCTCACGCCTCCACGAACGTCTCCGTCAACTCCCACAGTAGAACGGCGACACTGCAACGACCCGGCCGGTGACATACAACCGGCCGGGTCGTTGTGTTCTTGAACAGTGCGTATCGCTTAAATTTCGGTGATGACCGGCAAAATGACCGGACGGCGCCGCGTCTGCGTAAACAGATGTTCACCTACCGCATCTTTAATCTTGCGAATAAAGAACGCAGCATCCACTTCTGCACGGCTCGTATTGTTTTGGAGCAATCGCACAACGACTTGCTTGGTTGATTCGATGAGCTCTTCAGACTCGCGCATGTGCACGAAGCCACGCGTCAGGACCTCAGGGCCACCAGCGAGCTCGCCCGTATGGCGATCAATGGTAACCACGACCATCAGCACCCCGTCACGTGAGAGCAATTGACGATCACGCACCACTATTTGACTCACATCACCGACAGTGGTGCCATCCACATAGATGTAATTCACGGGAATTTGTTCGACAATTTTGCCGTAGTTGTGGCCGAACTCCATCACCGCACCGTTGTCCACCACAAAGACGTTCTCTGGCGTGTAGTGCATATGCATGCCTATCGCCAACTTGCGATAGAGCATCATGTGTCGAAAATCACCGTGGAACGGGATGACGTGTTGTGGTCGGAGCATCGCCAACAACATCTTAAGCTCTTCTTGTGCTGCATGCCCTGAGACATGGACGCGCGCCTCATTGCCATAGATGACATCGGCACCGATGCGGAACAAGTTGTTGATGACGCGTGACACCGATACTTCGTTCCCTGGGATAGGCGTTGCTGACAACACCACGGTGTCACCTTGTTTGACTTTGAGATTAGTAAATTCTCGGTTGGCCATGCGTGCAAGTGCGGCCATTGGCTCACCCTGACTACCCGTACAGACCACGGCAAGTTGATCATCGGGCAACTGCGCAGCTTCATTTGGACGAACCAGTGTACCAGGCTTTACTTTGAGGTACCCAAGTTCCTGGGCGATGCGCGAGTTATTCTCCATGCTCCGGCCTGCCAGCATGACCTTACGCCCGTATGCTTCTGCCGAGTCAATTGCCTGCTGCACGCGTGAAATATTTGAGGCAAAGGTGGCAATGATAATCCGCCCTAGGGCCGTCGCAAAAATCGTATCGAACGAATCGCCCACGACTTTCTCACTTGGCGTAAATCCGGATGCTTCAACACGCACACAATCCGTGATGAGCACGACCGGATTGCGTTGGGCGAGGGCAGTGATGGCAGCGATATCGGTCGGCTTACGATCAACCGGGGTATGATCGAACTTCCAGTCCGTCAGATACACGGCGATACCTGCCGGTGAATTGATGGCGAGACCCACGGTGTCAGGAATTGAGTGTGCAACTTGAAATGTCTCAACCGTCAAGTTGCCGATTTTGAGGGCATCACCCGCACTAAACTCCACGAACTTAGTGCGGTCAAGCAATCGATGTTCTTTGAGTTTGTTCGTTGCAATACCGATGGTCAATTTGGTTGCATAGACTGGAGGGAACCCAATATCCGGCAATACATAGGGCAATGCACCAACATGATCTTCGTGGCCATGCGACAAAATGATGGCCTTCACTTTACTCATGTTATCGCGCAGATAACCAATATCAGGTAATACCAAATCAACACCGAGCATCTCTGCTTCGGGGAACATTACACCACAATCCAACACCAAAATATCATCACCATATTCAAAGACCCACATGTTACGGCCGACTTCGCCGGCACCACCCAATGGAATAACGCGCATACGCTGTTTTGTCATTGCTCCCGTACAAGTTGTGCTAGTCTCAAACTGGCACCCTTGTTGCTCCTTTCTGAACAAGCATCTATTACTATCTCAACGGCCTCCAGCCGTGATGACGACACTAAACACAAAATTCCACCGACTATTAGTCGGCAACGGTACACACACGTCTTTGGATGTGTCGCAGCTTAGGCATTCAGATTTGTACGACGACGAATCTCGTCCAACAAATCATCGCGTTGGTCAACACCAGCATGAATTGGCAACACCATGCGACCATACGCTTGTGCATGGAGCATGCGCCACAGCGGATTTGCTATTTGTGGCGTTGGATCGCTTTTGAGGCGCAATTCGTGTGAGGGTTCATCGCTATCCGTATCAACAGCGCGTATTTCGCTGATAGAACTCCACGGAACAACCATACTTACCATCATACTTTCATAGCGCAACCCATCGTTGGTTGGCGTATATCGTGCCATCCACTCCATTGATATGTTCCACATGGTCAGCGGTGCTGCAATCATCAGAACCAACATGAACAGCGCTGGTACTGCTTTGTTCACGGAGAGTCCTTCTTCACTCCACAGCACCCCTAGTGGATCTGCGTTCACATCTGGTGCATAGCTAATATTCAGGGTCGACTGAAAGGTCCATACTGCAAATGCCCAAATCAATCCGGCACCAATCATGAGCAGGAGTGCATTTCGTCGACCTCCCGCAGAAAGTTGATAGCTTTTCATATCGTTCCCATCTCTATCGCAGCACAACTATCTGAAATTACCGACCATGGGTACGCATAAGTACACCCAACTCACGAAAATCCGCTTCAAGCAAGGCCAGATTTGAACGTTGGTACAACGCTGTGGCTGGATGCAACATGGGCACAACGACGCGTTGCCCTACCATGTGCGGTTTGCCATGAATCTGGGTTATTTTGCTGTTGGGGAGCCAACGACCAGCCGCATGGCGACCCAACGTCACAATGAACTCTGGATTAATCGCCGCCAACTGACGGAGCAAGAACGGTCGGCAGGCAGCAATTTCATCGGGTAATGGATCGCGATTATCGGGGGGACGATGTTTGACCACATTGGCAATGAACACATCTGACCGTTGGAGCCCAGCCAACAACAGCAGTTGGTCCAGCAACTTCCCAGATGCCCCAACAAACGGACGCCCGAGCCGATCTTCGTTGGCGCCTGGCGCCTCACCAATTAACATGACCCTAGCAGTTGGTGAGCCCTCGCCGGGCACCGGATTTGTTGCGCCGATACACAGTGCACAGGCTGTACACACAGCAATGTCTCGTGCTATATCGGACAACGTATCCATCGTCACCTCACACCACTCATCAAATTATACCATGCTACACACGTGAGACCCAGTTATTCGTCGGTACGCCACCAAAGTACTGCGTGTGGGGGTGGTGCATGTGGGGATGTCACACTCCCATTGTCACCAATAATCCAATCACGTGCAATCAAATCGGCGACGCGCTGATGATGAGGGTCACCGTACGGTAAGCGAAGGCGATAGCAGACTTCGGTGGCCGCCTCTGACAACGAGGCATACCGTATCGGGGGCGGGGATGGGAGCACGTGGAGGTGGGCCGCAATCCCCAGTTGGGCTAATGCGCCCATGCACTCCAGTGCTCCCGGCAACGGGAGACGTTCGGTGCCGTGCACGGCAGTCCATAACGGCAACACTGGCGAAGTGGGATGTCGCACGCCCAACACGATGACGCACATTTTGCGTGCAGCTGCCTGCATGGCTTGTACAAATGGAGCAATGTCACGCACAGCATACAAGACATGCACCGCCATCGCTACATCACACGTCACTGGTGAGGTCATCGGCCAACTAGCCGGCAAAATCTCGACGTGCGTCAATTGTGATTCTGCAACGACGATGGCAATTTGCTCACGCATTGATGGTGATTGTTCGAGTGCCTTTACTTGCATACCCGCCTGCGCAAGTGGCGCGACATACTTCCCACTGCCCGCACCGATATCAACGACAACATCACCGGTCTGCAGCTGTGGTAGTAGCCACTGCATGAATGCATCCGGTTGTGGCACACGCTTCACATTCCGTGCATAGCGTGCAGCTGCCGTTGCATATTGATCGGCGCTCCGTTGCATCTCCGGGTGTGTTGCATCTTCACCTTGTTGGCGTTCACGATCATACATGTCGCGCCAGATGTGCAACCAATCAAGCTCGGCCGCACGCCACGCAAATCCGCTATTCATAGGAGACCTCCACCCACACACCACCAGCCGTTGCGCTGAGTTGGGCTGCACGGAGCACGGCATCGACCATTAATCCGGCCCGGCCATCACACAGCGGCGTTTGTTGGCCGATGATACGTGCCACACATTGTTGCCATGAGGCGGCGTGCCATGACAGCGATCCTGTTGACGTTTCGGGGCTTGGGAGCGCAGCAGGAGGTGACATGCGATTCCACGTCTGTATGCGTTGCGTAGCGGCTGGCGCATCTGCGTCACCGATGACAACTGCATTGACATCGAGCATATCAAACATCATACTCGACTGTGTGCCATACAGCTCAACACGTACATCGTCAGCAGCACCGGGCACCATCTTCGACGCTTCGAGTGTGATGTACATGCCGTTTGCCAGATGCATACCGAGCCACGCCACGTCATCGCTATGTATGTCGATGATACGTCCCTGCTGATTGGGGCGTTGCGCGACCACGGTGCGCATCGAGGCGAGCACACGCACAATCGTACTCGCACTCAGAAAATGCACCAAGTCAATCAGATGCGACCCCAAATCAATTAACACGCCAGCGCCTGGCCCCTCAAAGCGCCACGTGGTTGGCCGTTGCGGATTCACATTGCTTGAGCGATAGTAGCGCAGGTGGCCCCCAATCGGGGTCCCCAAGCCACCTGATGCGATGCGTCGCTGCATCTCGCACAACGCGGGCACATGGCGAAAATGATGATTCACCGCCAGCACACGTTGGTGCGTCTCAGCGAGATCTACCAGTGTGCGGGATTGTGCGACATCGACCGTCAACGGTTTTTCGCACATCACATGTTTACCAGCCACCAACGCATCACGCACATAATCACCATGGAGCTGTGTCGGCGTGGCGCACAACACGACGTCCACCTCATCGCGTTCGAGTAGTTGTGCATACGTCACGTGCGGTACATGTGGATAGTCGCGTGTAGCACGTGCCACGCTGGCTGGTCCGCCGGGTGTAATCGCTACAATCGTTGGGGTTACCCCCATATCTGGATACATCTGGGCAAACATCGCCAACGCAGTTGCGTGCACACGAGCTATTGCGCCGTATCCAACAATGCCAATCCCGAGGTGTCGTGTCATACCATCTCTGTTCGATCAAACGGTGGTCGATGCGATCGCGCCAATTCTTCTAGTGTGTCGAGCGCCGCATATCCGGCATTATACAGCGGTATATCATGGCGTTGTGCGTGTTGGGCTTCGAATTCATCAATATCTAGCCGTACAGTTGCGACGCGATCTGGTGCCACAAACAGGTCAAGTTCAAGATCCACGGATGTAATCATGGTTGGGGTCATTATTGCCGGTTTGGTGACATTACAGTACCAGCCACG
>VGPG01000128.1 GCA_016875555.1 Chloroflexota bacterium
GTGCGAAGTCATCACCCGCACCAGCTTGCCATGCCTGATACACACCCTGAATGAACAGAAACTCTACGTCTGACTCCACCGGTGTGCGATATGCGGTCGTTGTCCACGGCGCTCGCGGGAGATAATCAGGGAAGCTCCCATTCGGTGCTTGTAATGTGGCAAATGCATCAAGCGTCGAAATCAATTCACCATCAAAATAGCGCGCCCCTCGCATCTGATAGACGTGATCGCGCAACCAAATCATCGGGCTATCGGGTGAGCGATACCCGCGTACCTGGCCTTCTCCAAAGGGTATTTCGAGCCACGCGCCACCCATCAATAATTCCGCTTTCGGAAAAAATTGATCGTACCGCTCAATACCCGTGCGCACCGACGTATGCGGTGCCAATGTGTACACCCCTTCGACACGCACCAATAACTGCCCAGTGGTCGCAGACCATACATCTGCACGCTGCGGGCCACCCCGTCCCCGTGGAATAACCGTTGTCTCACCCACTCCATTGACTAGCGTAACCGTCGTGGTACTCACAATGGCATCAGTCACGTCAGTAATAACGACATGCACGTCACCGCTCGGCCCACTTGGTAACGCCACACGCATCGGCAGCGGCATCAATGGTTGTACTTCACCGAGGATTACAATAGGGGCATCTATAGTCACTGCCGGTGATTGTTGTTCTGCACGCGCCGGGTGAACGGGTTGACTCGTCCATAACCCCAATGCGAATAGTGCGATACTCACCCAACGATACCAATGCATTGTCACTCCCACTCATGTCTCATCACTATTGATACCTCTCTATATAGTATTACATGTATCTCACTTGCATGCTGATATCAGTGTGATGACAGCGTGATGTACGGTCATCTCGACATACGGTGCCCATTGGATGACACGATGGTCATGCCAATATCCGCTAATTCATCTATAATGCAATGCATGAAGTACGGACGGAGGATGGGCATGAGTGCGGGCACCCCACAATCAACGCTACACGAACGCATAACCACACGCCAAGCACGCATTGGTATCATCGGCGTTGGCTATGTAGGACTCCCCTTGGCGGTGGTATTCGCCCAAGCAGGCTTTCGCGTAACTGGATTTGATCTCAGTGCAGAACGCGCCGCCACCATCAACAACGGCATCAGCTACATCGAAGATATTCCGAGTCGCACCCTCGCATCCCTGGTGCACCAAGGCTTGATTGATGCCACCACCGATATGAGCCGCCTCAAAGACATGGACGCAATTAGCGTGTGTGTGCCGACGCCACTCAGCAAAACCCGTGACCCCGATATGTCGGCCGTGCTTCAAGCAGCATCTGATATCGCACACCACCTGCGCCCCGGGCAACTCATCGTCCTCGAAAGCACGACCTACCCTGGTACAACGCGCGAGATTTTTTTGCCACGCATTCAAGAACAGGGCTTCCAAATCGGTCATGATGTCTTCTTGACTTTCTCACCAGAACGCGTTGATCCCGGTCGTACCGACTGGACGACCCAGAATACGCCAAAAATCATGGGCGGCATTACCCCGGCCTGCCTTGAGGTTGGACGTGCCCTCTACGAATCAGCCATTCAACGCATCGTGCCCGTGAGTAGTCCCGAGGCGGCAGAAATGGCCAAACTCCTCGAAAACACCTTCCGTGCAGTCAATATTGGCCTCGTCAACGAAGTGCAATTGATGTGCGACCGCCTCGGGCTCAACGCCTGGGAGGTCATCGAGGCCGCTGCGACCAAACCGTTCGGCTTCATGAAATTTACTCCCGGCCCCGGTCTTGGTGGCCACTGCATCCCCATTGACCCGCTCTATTTATCGTGGAAGCTCAAGACGCTCGACTACACCGCACGTTTCATCGAGCTCGCCAGCGAGGTCAATACCTCGATGCCGCGCTACTGGGTGCAAAAGGTCGCTGATGCCCTCAATGACCAGAGCAAGGCGATTCGTGGCAGCACGGTACTCGTTGTTGGAGTCGCCTACAAAAAAGACGTCTCAGATGTGCGTGAGTCACCAGCACTCGACATCATTCATCTCCTGCGTGAAAAAGGCGCCCGCGTCACCTTCCACGATCCGCACGTCGCCAGCATTCGCATTGATGGCGAACGCCTGCACGGGGCCACTGATTTACCCGATGCACTCCGCACCAGCGATTGCGTCATCATTGCCACCGATCATAGCAGTTACGATTGGGAGCTCGTCAAACAACATGCCCCACTCGTCATCGACACGCGGAATGCCCTGCGACGCTAATCATGTTGATTACTCCATTGATACCACCGTCAGTGTCTGCGGCTACCCTTACCCAGGTAGCCGCATTGATTTATCACACTGATACTGAATTATTTCGTCTCCTGTTTGGTCCCGCACATCGTGCGATTCTACTCCTCGAGCGCCTCATATTAGGAATGCATAATTCGTTTTCTCATCAATACATTCATGTTGCTATCAGCCAAACACACATCGCCGGCATCATCATCCTGATACCACCAACACCGATCCGTGAAGATGACTTTGTCACTCTGTTGCCATGGCATGCGCTTGCACGGCTCGCCATCATGCGCATCGCACTATCTCCCATCTTCCAGACCAGTGACAAAACCACACCATACATCCAAAACATCAGCGTTGCAGATGGATTTCGCGGGCAAGGGATTGGCGGGCAACTCATCGATTATGCAACACAACTCACCCAAAAGCATGGTTACCAATCAATCGCACTTGATGTATCATTAAATAATTCTAGGGCTCAACAACTCTATCAATGTCAAGGATTTGTGGTTACACACACAATGCGCATATGGCCATTGCGCATTGGAGTCAATCGCATGCACAAATCATTGCACTGATTATGTAAGGATACTGTATGCGCATACCCACAAAAATACCTGTTGTGCACCACTACAATCAACAACACTTACGAAATATTGCATTACCCCTTGGAGGTATCGGCACTGGCGTTGTCTCACTCGGTGGACGCGGCGATTTACGCGACTGGGAGATCAGCAATCGCCCCGCCAAGAAGTTCCGTCCTGATACCGCATTTACGGCGATGCGCGTCGCTGGTGCGTCAGGCACGCCGCTCGTCCTTGCACTCGAGGGGCCACTCGGCGCTGATGAATACCAAGGTGCATTTGGTGCAACCGCTGCCCATCACGGTCTACCACGATTTCGTGAGTGTCGTTTTGATGCCACATACCCATTCGGCATCGTCCACCTGCGCGATCACGATGTACCCGTTCATGTTGACATCGAAGGGTTTAATCCGCTGATTCCACCCGACGCCAGCGACAGCGGTCTACCTATCGCCGTCCTGACGTATCATTTTTATAATCAATCGGACGATGCATTGACGATTGATGTGGCCACCTCGCTCCAAAACTTCCTCGGCACGATTTATACACCGGGCAACTACGGCGCAAGCATCGTCAACGACTTCTTCCAACACGATGAGAGCGCACGTGCACATCATCGCAACCGCATTACCTACCGCAGTGCACCGCGCATTAACGCACTCATGTATACCCCAGCACCTGCCCACGAGCAGACCGAACAAGATGGCACACTGGCCCTGGCCTTTATTGATGCCCACGATGTTACCTACCGTACCGGTTGGGCGGATTATACCTGGGGCGACTCATTACTAGACTTTTGGGATGACTTTTGCAGTGATGGGCAGCTCGAACAACGCCAGAGCATGGCGCTCAAGCCAATCGGATCACTGGCCCAACGCCTGCACCTCGCACCACGTGGTCATGCATCAGCCACCATCATGCTGAGTTGGCATTTCCCCAATCGCGTGGCCTGGCGTTCCGAAGAATACGGCGCGATGCACTTCGGCGAATACACCGATGAAGTGGTCGGCAACGAATACACTCAGCGCTTCCGTGATGCGTGGGATGTCATCGAACGCACGACACCACGCCTCAACGAACTCACCGAACGTACACTCGAATTCATCGAGACCATCACATCAGCGGACTTGCCACCCATCATCAAAGAAGCAGCGCTTTTCAATCTCAGTACCTTGCGCAGTCAAACGGTCTTTCGCACTGCAGACGGGCGTATGTTCGGCTGGGAGGGCACTGACGATTTCCGCGGTTCGTGCTTCGGCAGTTGTACACACGTATGGAATTACGAGCAAGCCACGGCATTTCTCTTCGGTGATTTAGCCAAAAGCATGCGCGATAACGAGTTTTTGCATGCAACCCGCGACAACGGGCAAATGAGTTTTCGCATTGGCTTACCCCTACGCATCGCCCAAGCGTGGCCCACCGCTGCGGCCGATGGTCAGATGGGATGTATCATCAAACTGTATCGTGAATGGTGTCTCAGTGGCGACACGCAGTGGCTGCAACAGCTCTACCCAGCCGCCAAAGCGGCCCTTAGTTTTGCCTGGATTCCTAACGGTTGGGATGGCGACCGCGACGGCGTCATGGAGGGGTGCCAGCACAACACCATGGACGTTGAGTACTTTGGTCCTAATCCGCAGATGCAGTTCTGGTATCTCGCCGCCTTACGCGCCGGGGCCGCCATGGCCAAAGCCTGCTACGACGACGAATTTGCAGCCGAGTGCACACGCCTCTTTATGCAGGGATCGCAGTGGACACAGGCCAATCTGTTCAATGGCGAATACTTCTTCCACGAAATTCGCCCACCCATGCACGCCGATAACATCGCACCCGGCATCCGCCACATGGTCATGGGCGCCAGTAATTTGGTTGATCCAGAGCTCCAACTCGGCGACGGCTGTCTGGTTGATCAACTTGTTGGGCAGTATCTGGCACACATCAGCGGTCTCGGCGATTTGGTCGACGCCACACAACTCAAAACCACCGTCGCCAGCATCTACCGATACAACCGCGTTCCCAGCCTGCATCACCACTTTAACCATATGCGGAGCTTTGCCCTGGGGAACGAATCAGCCCTGTTGATGGCGTCGTACCCACGCGGTAATCGCCCTGCCCGCCCCTTCCCCTACTTCAACGAAGTCATGACGGGATTCGAATACGCCGCAGCCGCCAGCATGCTGTATGCGGGGCTGCGTAACGAGGCCGTTCAGGTCGTCACAGATATCCGCGCCCGCTATGATGGCGCCAAGCGCAATCCCTTTGATGAAGCCGAGTGTGGTCATCACTATGCGCGCGCCATGGCCAGCTTCGGGCTCATCATGGCCTGGAGTGGCCAACAGTACAACGCAACGACCGGCGCGTTGTCGTTCGCCGCCATCACTGATGGCACCAGCCAGTTCTGGGCCACCGGGCATGCGTGGGGCAGTATTAGCCGACGCGCTGATGTCTACACCCTCGTCGTGTACGCTGGCATCCTGCAACTCTCGTCCGTCACCATTGCCAACGAAATCCTCATTGAATACGGCGTCATTCAGTCTATGAGTCGCAGTGCCGTTCAGTTTATCGGCTAGTGTGCGCTCACTCCGCTCTGTGGTACGGCGCCTCAGTCCGCGCCCCCATCCAGTCGTTAAGCGTTGCCACACGCTCCGGGTATGCCTGTGACCGCGCCAAGAATCCGGCCCCATGCTGTGGCATCGGATCTTGGTCGGTTGGCTGGTACCGCAAGTCAACACTCCAGCGCACATGATCCGAATTATTCGGCGTACTCATGTGAATACAGCGATCATTAAAGAGAATCGCTGTGCCTGCTTTTACGGGTAATGATACTGCCGAACGCTTTGCTTTTGTCAGCATTTTTCCAGATATTTCGTAGTACCCAGTCCCTGAGTACTGCTCCTCATGGAAGTCATACACCTGCGTTTTGTGCGTCCGTGGCCACACATGCAGACATCCGTTCTCCTCAGTCGCATCGACCAGCGGGATCCACACGGTAATCACCGGATTGGCATTTGCATCGGGCCAATAACTCTTGTCTTGATGCCACGGCACCGCCCCCGCTGCAACCTTAGGCACCTTGGGGCGCACGTTGTAGACCGGGTTGGCAAAGATTTCGGGGCCGATGAGCGACTCCACCGCATTAAGAATTTTGGGATTCGTCATCAGCACAAAGTAACCGGGGATGCGATCACGCCAGCTCCGCCCATAGCGCAAAAAATCAGCATCGTTCAAGTGTGCAAAGAGCATCGCCAACCGTCGTTCGAACGGTGCACCAGCAAAGTCATCATCAATCTTGCCATCACGGCGTAGTTCAGCCGCAATCTCGTCTACTTTGGTGCGCATCGCCGCTCGTGCCGGCTCGAGCTCAGCATCGCTCAACAATTCTGGCAGAATTAAATAGCCCTCACAACCATAAAAAGCCGTCTGCGTTGCGTCCAATAATCCGGCGGTTGTACCCCGATGAAACTCCTTTGGTTCACGGTAGTCCATGCTGTGCGCCCTTTCCACTGATGTGTGATTTACTCGATATAGCCAAACTTCGCCATGATCATCATCCGTTCAACGGTCATTTTACCAGTCCACCACGCATGTGCAATTGACCACTCATCCGCATACTGCCCCCATTGCCATGTCGGTGTCCAAACTCCTTTGGTCTGCACATGCATACACCATTGATCTAACTGGATGGCAACGAGATGCGCCACTTCTGCAAAAAACGGGCTCGCTGGCGTGTGCACATAATCGAGTGGCGTCGGCACATATGCCACCGACCACGCTGCCGGCTCCGGATGAATTGTCGCCCGCAACAGGCGCACCAACTGTGGGTAGATGGTCGTCTGGACATCACGGGGTAACCACTCGTATGCCCGCATATAACAGGCGAGCGCATGCGACTCTATGGTTGTTGCATGCGTGATGTAGGCAACGAGGTCTTCATATAATGCCGGCCCGTGCCGAAAATCGCCGCGGTACGCACCGAGATAACCGATAATTTCGACAGTCGGATTGGGCCAATCGCCATCAAGTGCGTTCCGCCCAGTCTGTGTATCGGCATGCCACCATGGCGCATGTGGATAATCGTTCACGCCATGGGCCATCGGGTGCCACTTACTTGCCGCAACATCGTACGTGGATGCCACGTATGCCAGTGCACGCTGTACCAATGCATGGTATGTGGGAATCCCTATGGATTTCACATATTGGAGTGCTACCGTCGTGGCTAATGGTGACGACACTGGGTGCCACACGTCTGGCTCAATGCCATGCCCAAAGCCACCATCGTCGTTCTGATAGGCTTCAAGATGGGGCAACACCTCAATCCATGTGGTCGCACCACGCCACATGTGCCACACGGCCATATCCAGTGGGCGCGCCACGCGTTGTAGTTGGGTCGCAATCCCATCAACAGCGGCTACAGGTACGTGCATCTTCTCATCTCTCTCGGCGCCGATAGTGTAGCACCACCACACCATCATCAACATACGTCTGGTGCAACGTGAGCAGTGACGGCTCCGTCTGCTGTGCAAAAAGACGAATGCCATCACCCAAAATCACCGGTACAATCCCCACGTAGTAATCATCGATAGCATCAGCATCCACAAAATGCGCAATCACCCGACTGCCCCCAAACAAGTAGACGGTAGGGCACCCCTGCACCGCTTGTGCATGTAGATACGCCACTATCTGCGCTGGGGTCACAAACACCACGTGGTCATGAGCCGGTTGCGGTCGTGTTGTCATGACCACCACCTGTTTGTTCGCGTACTCCTGATGAAAACCCTGGGCATACGAGTTACGCCCCATCACCACGATATCAATGCCCGCCAAAAACGTGGCAAAATCCCAGCGGTGTGGGGTGTCGGCGA
>VGPG01000129.1 GCA_016875555.1 Chloroflexota bacterium
TCCCGATTCTATCAGGCGCATGGCCATGCGCCTCTTTCTATCTCACCGCACCGATTCCCGGGGATCCAATAGGGCACACCGCACGATTTCTTGCCTATCCCGATTCTATCAGGCGCATGGTCATGCGCCTCTTTCTATCTTACTGCACCGATTCCCGGGGATCCAATAGGGCGCGCAGCACGATTTCTTGCCTATCCCGATTCTATCAGGCGCTTGGCCATGCACCGATTCCCATCACAGAACGTCTGAAAGGCGATCGGTAAGGCGTTTGAACCATGGTTTGGCACCGAAGGCGTCGACGTATTCACGGGTGGCCACCTCTGGACCAGGATCGTTGCCACCTGATTCTTCGAGCATGCGCCAGCGATGATCCATGATCCAGCGGTAGAGGTCTGCCTCGGTACGTCCAGGGAAGAGTTTGATGGCATCTTGGTTCCGAATCACCACAATGACCGGCATGTACACGGCATCATACCAATCCACCACCGCCTCAGTCGTCGAAATATCGCGCTTCATATCGATGCCCATGAAGTATCGGTGCGCATTAATATGGCGAATAAGCTCTAAATATCCACCACGTTCGCTGAATTCTATGTGTTGTTGTGGCCGATGGATGTGTAATTGTGTCCACTCCAAGAAGTCGTTGTACTCCTCTTTGATAGGCAAATCATCGCCACTCACGTCTGCGGTAAGTGGCACGTCTACGTGCAGTTCCACCACGTGTGCGTCAATATAGTGCTGTTGGTTACGTCGTGCCACCGAAATTCGATGATTCCCGTCGCGCACAAAGTACACGTCGCCAATTTTGTACAGGTCGACTGGTGGTAATTCGATGAATTGCTCTGCCGCACGGTCAACATTCATCCAGCGTTCGCGGATGTGATCGCTACGTGGCAAAAAATGCCGGTCAAAATCTGTATAGCGACCTTCGCTCCCGACAATATGGTCAATTGGAACAGTACGTATGCCTAAATCGCGTTGCCCACGTATTTGCAGGCGTTGACGCACCTCTTCAAAGGCTAAGAGATCATTCGGTGCATGACGAAACGCATCAACAAGTGCTGATATCCACTCACGACGTCGTGCATCATCGAAGTGCAGTCGTGAAACCGTGTGCCAATAATTCTTATCAGACATGAGATTCCTTGGGATGTTGTTTGATTAAATCGAACGACATATGGCGGTACCCAGCCGTATTATAAATCATCGTGCTATTAAAATACGTTTCAAATGCCACGCCATAGGCATATGAACGATGCACGTGACCATGTATCCAGTAGCGTGGAGTAAACCACCGTTGGAGGGTAAGAAACGCTTGTACACCACGATGCGGTCGATCATCTGCGTCGTGAATCCCCGCCAATGGGGCGTGTGTAAGCATCACATCAAGATTACGCCTATATACGGCCCGCTTCCACCATAATTTGGTGGCAAGTTTGAGCATGCGCAGGCTCATCTGGTATTCGGTATATTGATGACCTCGTTCATTGTTATACCGCAAACACCCACCTAATCCGGCAATCATCAAACCCGTAGTCATCATCACAGTATTCTCAACACTTACACACCCACGCGGTTCAGTAATCAATTCACCAGCACCCGTCCATTCGGGTTGATCATGATTACCCGACACATAGTAGCACGGCTTATCCAGCATGCTGACGACGTATTCGAGATAGTAGTACGGCAAATCACCGCACGCTAAAATCAAGTTAACATCGGCAAAGCGCTCTTTGATTTGTAAACTGTACACGAGAGGTACAATCTCGTCACTAAGCGTGAGTACACGCATGACCGCTCCATGCATCTATTGCTGTGGAATGGGAATCCATCCTGCCCGAAGTGCTTTTTCAAATACGATATGGCAAAGCATACACCTATTGAATCAAAAACTCAATACTCTTTGGGAACAATACGGGCTAATCTTCGAATGAATCAGTGATACGAGGCAAACTGATACCAAACGTGGTTCCTTCATTGAGGGTTGAAGCAACGGTCACACTTCCTTTGTGGGCTTCGACGATATATTTTACGATAGCCAAACCCAATCCAGAGCCTGAGCTTGTACTCGACTGGTCACGTGTACGCGACCGGTCAGCACGAAAAAAACGATCAAAAATGAAGGGCAGGTCGTCAGATGAAATACCAGATCCGGTATCTTCGATGATGATGACCGCCCGATCACCGCTGTTCATCAAAGTGCATGTAACATGTCCACCTGCCGGAGTATGCTGAAGTGCATTCATACATACGTTGAGGAGTGCCTGTTTGATGCGGTCACGGTCACCTTCGACGATTGCGATGTTTTTTATGTCGAGTTTCAAGTCGACTTGGCCAGCAATCGGGCGCAACTCTCGGACGACCTCCATCAGTAACTCAGCCAGATCGACCAACACGAATCGCATGCCTGCGGCTGCCTCGTTACGGGCGAGCATGAGTAAATCATTGACGAGACGAATCAAGCGTGCAGATTCACGTTGCATGTCTGCAAGTGATTCTTTGAGTAGTTCGGGATCACGCGCAGCACCACGGTTTAGGATTTCGATGTTGCCTTGCATGGCAGCCAACGGAGTGCGCAATTCATGCGATGCATCGGCCAAGAATCGACGCTGTGTTTCGAATAATTGCTCAATACGATCCAGCAAGTCATTAACGGTCATCGTCAAGAGTTGCAGTTCATCTTGTACGTCAGGCACAGGCACACGTCGTTTCAAATCTGCCGCACTCACGATGCCTTGCACGGTGCGTGCCATCACGTCAATAGGACGAAACGCCGCGCGCGTCAACCACGCACCACCTTGCGATGCCACCACCAACACCACTATCCCACCAAACGCCAGTGCGTAGAGAAAAATTGTCAACGCACGTTCGGTCTCTTCAATGGGACGCGCCAACTGAATCACCCCCGCGGTTTGTTCACTTTGGGTAATCGTATTGATATACCGAAGCGGCACCATCAACACGCGCAGTCGGACTTCACCGATATCCGTAGTAAATCGCTGTGTACGCCCTTCAATGCTCGCAAAGACGATCTCGCGACCAAGATTCAGCTGCGTGGCCAAGCGCGGTGTGCGTTGCACGTTTGGCGAGTAATCGATGCTTCGCCCATTGACGTCGTAAACCACCACAAACAAGTTTGTGGTGGTAAAACTACTTAAGGCTGCTGATTGATTGAGAAATGCCGGTAAGTCGGAACCATCGGTGCGCAAGCTCGGATTATTTGATGCCTCAGTAAAGTTTTGCTGTAGGACTTGCGCACCCAGATCAAGCTCGTTATCAATACTGTTGATCAATGCACGATTGACCACAAAGTAGAGACCGATATCCAGTGCCAAAAGGGCCATCGCAAACAGCCCAACATATGCCAACGTCAATCGAAGTCGTAATGACATGATTCCCTGTTATTCGATAGGTGTAGTGTATGACTCAGCAACATATCCCTCGGCGCCCGCGCTATCGCGGACATGCAACCACGACATAGCACCATCAACGGTCTTCTCGCCGATGATTTCGAGGACGGTACCTTCAGGAAGAGTCTTGACGGCTTCGGCGCCACGACTTGCTGTCGCCCGCAAAAAGAGACCCGACGTACCCGTACCAGAGACGCGCACTTGCGGTAGTTGTGCACCGGCGGTTGGCGTCATTGTGGGGAGCGGGGTCGTATCTAGTGCGGGCACCTGGTCTGCAGGTGCATCGACACGGTCATTTGCCTGTACATCGCTCAACAACGCCCACACTACAAAAATAAAGACAAGCAGGACTAACGCCAAAATCAAGCGCCAACCACCCATCATAAAAATTTCACGCCATGTACTGGTACGGCTATACGTTGCTCGCTGAGTGGTACGACGATGATCTTCGTTGATGGGGGGATAATCAAATTGTTCGCGCTGTGGATCTTGCCATTGTGAGTCTGGTTGCTGGTTCATCTCGTTCGCTCCTTCGGATGCACAATACGACAGTCCGGTGGTTATTCGTCTCGAATACGTTGGCGCCAATAATCAAGGAGTTGATCAACAATTTGACTCATCGTAATCTCAGGACGCCAACCCGTTAACTCGCACAAGCGCGTGTTATCGCCGCGCAGAACGGGTTCGTCCACAGGTCGCAGTCGAGTAGGATCAACATAGATTGTTGCCGGTACACGACCGCGCTGTACGACCATTTCGACAATATCACCAATGCGTGTGGCGACGCCAGAACACATGTTATACACTGTGCCACCAGGCGCCACCTGTATGAGCGCCCATAGTGCACGAGCCACATCATCAACGTGTGTATAGTCACGTCGCGGCTCGAGGTTGCCAACTTGAATGACTGGCTCTTGCCGTCCCGCCTCAATCAGGGCCATCTGCCGACAGAATGTCTGAATCGCAGTTCGGTCTCCTTGACGCGGTCCTACGTGATTAAACGACCGCGTTACAACGGTTTTGACGCCATAACTGTCGAAGTACTGCAATCCCAACAACTCTTGCCCAACTTTGCTGATGCCGTACGGTGACGCAGGCCGCATTTGTTGATGCTCTTGGATGGGAATAGCTTCGGGCGGTACAACACCATATTGCGCACTAGAGCCAGCGATATGCACTCGCGCCTGCGGCGCGAATCGTCGCACCGCTTCAAGGACATGGATGGTACCTTCGACGTTTGCACGCATGGTTGCAACTGGTGCCCCCCATGATGCGGCAGGGTAACTCTGTGCGGCTAGATGAAACACATAGTCAGGTTGTGACTGTTCGATAGCGTCAGTCACAGCGTATGCATCTTCGATGTCGCCTTCATACATGCGTATGCGATGCTGTACCGTGGCGAGCACGCGTGCATCACTGCGCCATCGCTTAAATATTGACAGCTCAAGATTTGGTTGCTGAACCAGATACTCGGCCAAACTACTACCAACTGGTCCCGTTGCACCAGTAATCAGTACGCGTGGCATATGAACACACCCTTTATGAACAGAATCCATGTGCATCGTATCGCATGCACTCTTCTGGTAACACCGGTATTTTACACGACACACATGACACGCTAGTTATCATCATATGGTTACTATAACAGAGTTCAAGGCGATTCATACACGGTACATCGTCTTTCACTTTTCAAGTACGGTATAATGATGATATATGGCAGTTTCGTTTGCTGATTAAGGCATTTTCTATGAAGTATATTGCGACCATTGGTCTAGAGGTTCATGCCCAAATCCAGACCAAATCAAAGATGTTTTGTGGTTGCCGTACCGACGCCGCACATGCGGAACCGAACACCAATGTCTGCCCAGTCTGTTTGGGATTGCCTGGATCACTGCCAGTGCCCAATAAGCAGGCCATCGAGCAGGCCATTATGACAGGCTTGGCGCTCAATTCGTCAATTACCACCGATAGCGTCATCAGCCGCAAAAACTACTTCTACCCTGACTTACCATCGGCCTATCAGCGCAGTCAATACGAAGATCCATTGTGCGTCGGTGGCCACGTTGACATCACCGTCAACGGTCAGGTCAAACGCATCGACTTGACCCGCATTCATATCGAAGAAGACACCGGCAAACTCAATCACATGCCAGATGGTAGCTCGCTCATCGACTACAATCGCGCCGGCGTGCCGCTCATGGAGATTGTCTCTGAGCCGGTGATTGCCAGCGCCGAAGAGGCTCGCCTCTACTTCCAAACCCTGCATCAACTGCTCGTCTGGATTGGCGTCAATAGCGGCAATCTCGAAGAAGGCGCGTTGCGCTGTGATGCCAACGTCTCTGTGCGCCCTGAGGGTCAGAAAGAATTCGGCACCAAGGTCGAAATCAAGAACGTCAACTCGTTCCGCAATGTCGAGCGTGCAATTAACTACGAAATTGAACGCCAGATCAGTGTGATTGAGAATGGCGGCAAAATCATCCAGTCTACTCGTGGTTGGAACGAAGGTTTGGGCAAGACGATCGAACAGCGCACCAAAGAGTTTGCCCACGACTATCGCTACTTCCCTGACCCAGATATCCCACCGTTACACATGACCGATGCCGTTACCGCGCCACTCACGCAGTCGCTGCCCGAGTTACCCGTAGCACGACGGCAACGGTTTATTGATCAATACGGCTTAAGTCTGAACGACGCCGATTCATTAACGGTCACCCGCGATATCGCAAACTACTACGAAGCGGCTGTCACATCTACCACTGCTCAGGGTGGAAGTGCGCGTGATGCTGCGGTCTGGATGATTGGTGAGTTCTTCCGCTTGCTCAACGACCGCGGCGAGCGCTTAGCCGACGTCAGCCAACGCATGACACCCGTACATGTTGCCGGTGTGATCGCCCTGCTCAACAAGGGCACCATCACTCGTGCATCAGCCAAAGAGGTCTTCGAGGAAAGCTTTGTCAGCGGCACTGCGCCCGATGTCATCGTCGCCACGCGTGGGTTGGCCGTCATCGGTGACAGCGATGCGCTCCTCACCATGGCACGTGAGGCAGTGGCGAACAATCCCAAGGCTGTGGCAGACTTTAAGAGTGGCAAAGATGTCGCCATCAAGTTCTTGGTGGGCCAAATCATGAAAGCCTCACGTGGGCAAGCTAGTCCACAGGCCGCTGAAGAAGCCGTCAAAAGCGCACTGAGCGAGGTCTAATCAACCACCGCTTCGCGCACATCCCAAGATGAACGGGAGTAGTCAGATACTCCCGTTTTGTGTATCACACGAACGGGTTGAAATCTATGCAATCACTGACCATCGGACCTTTCCACCATGCACACGGCACCATCCCATTGCCGGGTTCAAAAAGCATCTCCAATCGTGTATTGTTGCTTTCGGCACTTGCGACCGGTCGCACCACGGTGCGGGGACTTCTCGCCGCCGATGATACACAGGTCATGCTCAACGCATTACACGTACTCGGCATTCACATGGAGCACGACGGCGACGTTGTCACTATGCAGGGTAGCGGCGGAACGTTTCCTCATACACACGCCGATTTGTTCATGGGGAACGCGGGTACCGCCATACGTCCACTCACTGCAGCATTGGCACTGATGGGTGGCACATATACACTGCACGGCGTACCACGGATGCACGAACGACCTATTGGAGATCTCGTGGATGGTCTGGCAATGATTGGCGCTCGTATTACCTACACCGGCTCGCATGGCTACCCACCACTCCGCATCACACCTAGTCAGATCGACATTACGCACCCTATTCGTGTACGTGGTGATGTTTCGAGTCAGTTTTTGACAGCGCTATTGATGGCACTTCCACTAGTGGCCCGTCAAGCAATCACCATCCAGGTCGTTGGAGAACTTATTTCAAAGCCGTACGTGGCTATTACGCTCAACTTGATGCAACGATACGGAGTGACGGTCACGAACCATGAATGGCGGTCATTTGTGATACCAGCAAATGACGGCACACCATATCAATCACCGGGCGACGTGTGGGTTGAAGGAGATGCATCATCTGCATCATACTTTTTGGCAGCAGGTGCCATCGCCGGTGGACCAGTGCGCGTTACCGGAGTAGGACGCAATAGCATTCAAGGAGATGTGGCATTTGTTGCTGCACTGGCCGCGATGGGTGCACAGGTTGAGTACGGCGATGACTGGATTGCAGTGCGCAACAACGCACCGTTACGAGGCATCACGATTGATTGTTTGGCCATCCCTGACGCCGCCATGACTCTTGCTGTTGCTGGTCTGTTTGCATCTGGGACAACCACATTGACC
>VGPG01000130.1 GCA_016875555.1 Chloroflexota bacterium
ACGCACATGGGCCACCCTCATACTGATGGGCGTCATCGAGTTGGCAGCCGTGGCCTGTGTCAACTATGGGCTGACCATCGGCGACGCCATCTTGATTACCCCCATCTCGTCGGCCCTCTCGGTGGTGACCATCCTGCTCGCCGTCCTCTTCCTCAAAGAACGCATCACCAGATGGCAAACGATGGGTATCGCCATGGCGATTGCTGGGATTGTGACGACAACGCTGTAGAATGAAGAATTGAAAATGGAGAATGGAAAATTGAAAATGAACGATGATGCTAATGTCAATGCAATCAAACGCTCCTTGGAGCAGACACATTCGATTTCATGTGCTCTACACGCACCAAAGTTTTATACATGCGTATCCCAAGAGTGCTCTGAGGGTGCTACGACATGACGGGCAGATCTAGGGATCAATGTACAACGTCACAGCACACCCAAAGCACCTCTTGAGAGAAGATTCTCTAAATGGGAATAATATTTTCTGCCGTCTCTCCTTTGGGGCCTGGTTTGACGTCATATTCCACACGCTGACCTTCTGCCAACGTTTTGAAGCCAGTACCTTTTATTTGACTGAAATGGGCGAAAACATCTTCGCCACCATCATCGGGCTGAATCCATCCATAGCCTTTGCTGTCGTTGAACCATTTGACTGTACCGGACTCACGCATAGCGGGCTCCTTCCATATAACACATCCATTGGGAGCAAGAGTCGCACGAAACGTTCTCATGTGCACATGCGTACACACACCAGTTTACCCGCACGTGTAAAACTTTCCATCTTATGACGTGTGCTGATTGTACCACTAGGGTGTAAAAAGTAAACAGGTACCGTATGATGCCTGTAGGTGTCACAGAAAAAGCACACTGGTACGTACGCACATACGCCGAACGATGCTACACGTACACATCTAGTAGCATGCTTAGTGGAGACAGAACAGTGCACATCACCCTTCAACACGATGCACTCAGCGACGCCGACCAAGCTGTCGTCTCTGCTGGGCATAGTGCATACGAGCAGGCGCACGGCATTACCATCAACTTTCGCCGCTTTGCGCTCCTGCTCCACGACGACCGCGGTGCGCTCTGTGGTGCGCTCCAGGCCTATACCGCATATGCCGAGATCTACGTGGAGGATTTGTGGGTGGCTGAGGCCTGCCGCCGGCGCGGCTACGGGCGCCAATTGCTCGCACGCCTCGAGCACGAGTTTGCTGGCACCGGCTACCACAACATCAACATGGTCACCAACGCCTTTCAGGCGCCCGATTTTTATGTGAAATGCGGCTACACCGTAGAATTTGTGCGGGTTAATGCGCACGACCCACGCCTGACCAAGACGTTTTTTGTCAAATATTTGTGACAAGAGAGACACCTGATCATGCCTCTCTCCCATTCCCCAATTACGCCCCTAGCCCCTCGGCATCACCATACGCCCACACATCGAGGTCATCGAGATTGAGTGCCATCACGCCGTGGGCCACAAGCGCACCGGCAATCTGGGCGCGGTGTTCGGTGGCGTGGTGTATAGACTGGCCGAGCACCGTTGCGCGTGCCCGCGTCAGGGTAGGATCGGCGCGGCGCACCACCACGCCGTCAGGCGTATGGGCGGCCAGATGCAAGCGCGCATCGGCGCCGGCACAGGCTGTCGCCGCCACGGCCAGCTCGGCGGGGGTTGTTACGGCATCGAACGGCAAATCGGCGTACGGCTGGCCGTCAAGTTGCGATGCATAACTCGTGGCAGCCTCGGCGAGGTGTGCCGCAATCATGCCCACACTCCAGTCGTTGCCGGGCTCACAATAGCGCAAGACCTCATCGGGCAGCGCAGCAAGTACCGCAAAGGTCTGCGCATTGGCCCAGGCCATATGGCGAAACAGGCGGTCACTCACGGGATCGATTCCATGGGTCATTACTTATCTCCTGTTACTCTTTGTGTGCTGTATCCATCGGAGGCCATACATCTCCACCATCAACTCTGTGTGCAATCACACGCACCCCGCGCGACTCATGGCTTTCGCCAAAAAGGTACAATACACGTACACTCCCCACAGTATACACATCGCACACCAAGGAGTAGGCCATGTTCCGATACTTCATCAGGTATTACGACGATACCCCACGGGCCCTGATTCGCCTCAAGATTGACCAGGCCACGCAAACCATCGTCGATCAATACTGGAACGCAGCGCTGACGCATTGGAAAGACGGCGACTACGGCGTGGCCGAAATCACGCGAGGTAGCACCAATACCGTCGAAACGAGTGAGCACGAGGCGAAGCGCATCTTCCCTGACGCCCCCTGGGACCAAAACGCCTAACGCCCCCCAACGAGGATGACCATGATTATCACCACCACCGACCGCCTGACGATCCGCCACGTGCATATCGGCGACGTAGACGCCCTGTGTCAGCTCTTCGGCGACCCCGAGGTAATGCGCTACGGCGACGGCGCCCAAGCACGCCCGTGGGTCGAGGCCTGGGTGCGCACCGCCCTGACCCGCTATCACCACGACTGGGGTTTTGGGCCGTACGCTGTCACCCTGCGCACCAGCGGGGCGCTGATTGGCTACTGCGGGTTATTCTTTTTCGATGATGTCAACGGCCGCGCCGAAATCGAAATCGGCTACCGCCTGATTCGCTCAACCTGGGGCCACGGCTACGCCACCGAGGCCGCCCGCGCCGTCGCCACCTACGCCACAACCACCCTAGGTATCAAGCGCCTGATTGCCCTGATCGACCCGGGCAACCTAGCCTCGGTGCGCGTGGCCCGCAAACTAGGCATGCACCATGCTGCCGATGTGATGTTTGCGGGATACACACACCCTGATCACGTCTATGTAAAGAATGAAGAGTGAATAATGAAGAATGATGAATTGACGGGCCAGCTCAAAATCGCACGCATGGGCGCCGAGGGAGGTGGGTCTACCGTCTACGGCAAGCACACCGACGGCACCTGGACCTTCTGGCGCGAGGGCACATCGATGGCGTTCGACGCCGACGACAACGAAATCACGCGGCACTGGTCGACCGACCCGACGCCCAATCTGCTCGACGCACTGCCCAATCGCTGGTGGCGCTTGTACACCACCTACGTCCATCCCGATTTCGTGGCGCAGTTGCGCCAGGCCTTCGAACAATACCGCGACCAACCCGGCTGGGATGCTAGCCGATTCGACCCCACGTTCCGCCGGTCGTGATTGGGGCTTGGCATATGCCATGTTGGCCATAAAAAATCGGGCGCCGCGTGGGATGTTACGCATCACACACATCTGTGGGAACCGATACATGGCACAAAGCCGCAGCGGTGCTGCGGCTCTACACCGAACCCCATCCTAATCGATTCAAACGTTTCTGCTATGCCGGCTGAATGTTTGACGCTTGCTTCCCTTTGGGGCCTTGCGTGACGTTAAACGACACCTTTTGGCCCTCTTTCAACGTCTTGCGACCGGGCATGTTGATGGCGCTCACATGTGCGAACAAATCCTCGCCGCCATCATCGGGCGTAATAAAGCCAAATCCCTTGGTGTCATTGAAAAACTTGACCGTACCAGTTGCCATGTTGTGCTCCTTCTCGATAAACAACGTCAATAAATTCGAGAGCAGCATTCCATGTGATTCTTTGTGTGTGCATACGTACAAAACTGCACATACTCGACAATAATAAATTATGACACTTGACTGCTTGCGTGTAGTATAACAGAAGGACAACTCCATCTATTCATTCTTCATTCTCAAGGAGTCGCCCATGACCACCACCCCTCTCCACTACCACCTTATGCACCCGGGCGGCCCGAGTCTACCCGGTGATCCGAATGCCGCCTTTTACCTCGACGGCGTCTACCACCTGCACTACATCGTAGCGCATCCGTGGCGGGGTCAAGAGTCGTTTTCGTTTGTGCATGTGAGTAGCCCCGACATGCTGCACTGGACGTGGCACCCGACCACGCTCCACCCAGACTTCACCGGCCACGGCATGTTCAGTGGCACTGGTTTTATGACGCACGACGGCCAGCCGGCCATCATCTACCACGGCCAAGGCTCGGGGCGCAACCAGATTGTCGTCGCCACCGACCGCCAGCTGACGAGCTGGCAGGCACCCTACCCTGTCGATGTGCGCAATCGCGACGGCAGTGTGGCCGACATCAATCACTGGGACCCCGACTGCTTCATGATTGACGGCACCTACTACGCCATTTCGGGTGGAGAGAACCCGCCGCTCTTCAAATCCACCGATCTGCGCACCTGGACGTTGGTCGGCGACTTTTTGGCGCACGACCTGCCGGATGTGGCGTACGGCGAAGACATTTCGTGCCCCAACTTTTTCCCCATCGGCGACAAATGGATGCTCCTCTGCATCAGCCACCACATCGGCTGCCGCTACTACATCGGCGACTGGGACGCCGCACGCGAGCAGTTCGTGCCACAGACACACAGCCGGCTCAACTGGCGCCGCGACGAGCAGAGTCTGTTTGGTATGCAGCAGTGGCGCGTCGACTTTTTTGCACCCGAAAGCGTGCTGACTCCCGACGGCCGGCGCGTCATGTGGGCTTGGCTGGCCACTCTCGGCCGCGACGACGGCACCATGGACAAACGCACCATCCAGTCGCTACCCCGCGAGCTGTGGCTGGCACCCGATCACACCTTGCGCATGGCGCCCCTGCGCGAGCTGGCCACGTTGCGCTGCCAGCACGTAATCTACCACGACATCGACATGGGCGCACCACAGGCCAATCTGGCCCTCAACCCGGCCGGCGTGCAACGGCTCGTCGATTATGCACACGAGGCGGTCGAAATCCGCATCTGCCTGGCACGCACGCAGGTGCAGCGCAAACTATTTGGCTTCGTGGTGTGTGCCGATGCGCACGGCCACGGCCTGCCGCTGATCTTCCGCCCTGAGACGGGCACGATGCGCCTGGGTAGCGCCGAAGCGCCGATGGCGCTAGCACAGTTGCCGGCCGACGAAGATGTCGAGATTCGGATTTTTGTGGATGCGTATGTGGTGGAGGTTTTCGTCAACAATCGCCAGAGCATAGTGGCCGAATATGCGGCGTATGCGGGCCACACGGCGCTGTACGGCATCACGGTGGGGGCGCCGACGGTCGTCAAGACGCTGGAGGTGTGGCGGATCGAAATGTAGAGGGAAGAATGAAAAATGAAGAATGAACAACAACACCTCAATTCTTCATTCTTCATTTTCTTGCCATAAAAAATCGGGCTCTGCATGGGAACCAGCGGGCGTACCGCTGTGCGCCCCTCGGGATCCTCCCTCCGGATCCCCATTACCACCTATCATTTCAATCGATGCACGTCACAGAGCCACAGCGGTGCTGCGGCTCTACGGGATTGTGGGGCGACGCATCGTATGCGTTGCGACACCACCATCAATTGTTCAATGGCACTCGCCGATGCAATCGAATCAACATTCACCATGGGACACGGCCACTCTGGTGAAAAATCCGCCCGCACTAATCACGGCATACGGACGGTCACTGGCGTGGGGCGGTGCGTGGTACTCCCATCACCTAGTTGACCTGCACCATTTGCACCCCAACAGTATGCTACACCCGCTCGCGTCCGTGCGCACGTATGGCCTCCACCCACACTACTTATGGACGCAAATGATGTGACACCAACTGGCATCCTGACGGCCACGGGCCGGCTGCGATTTGTGGTAGTACCGTCTCCAACTTGCCCAGAATTGTTTGCACCCCAGCAGTAAGCCACATCTGCATTCGTCAGTGCGCACGTATGCCTTCCACCGGCAGTTACCTGTGCAAATAACTTAATACCAACCGGCCAGCGAACGGCCACTGGCCGATTGTGATTCGTAGTACTCCCATCACCCAACTCTCCATACTCATTTCTCCCCCAACAGTAGACCGCTCTCGCACTTGTCAGTCCACAGGTGTGGTCTGCACCGGCAACTATCGATACAAACGATGCCAATAACGTTGCCGGTTTGATGACAGCCACTGGCCGGTTGCGGTACGGTACGAGGGTGCCGTCGCCTAGTTGCCCACGGTCATTCCTCCCCCAACAGTAGGCCACACCCGCATTTGTTCGTGCACACGTGTGGATCATGCCAGCACTTATCGTGGCAAACGATGTGACACCTGCCGGCATGCTGACCAACACAGGCAGGACACGAGTTATGCTACTCCCATCACCCAACTCTCCATACTCATTTCTCCCCCAACAGTAAGCCACACCCGCACTTGTCAGTGCACACGTATGGTATTTACCTGCACTTATCGTGGCAAACGATGTGACACCTGCCGGCATACTGACCAACACGGGCGTGGTACTTGTGTGCCCCCCATGCCCAGTTGCCCAGCCCAATTTGTTCCCCAACAGTAAGCCACACCCGCTCGCGTCCGTGCGCACGTATGGCCTCCACCCACACTTATGGACGCAAAGGTGACACCAACTGGCATCCTGACGGCCACAGGTCGGCTGCGATTTGTGGTGGTGCCGTCGCCCAATTGCCCATCACTATTAAACCCCCAGCAGTAAGCTACGCCCGCACTCGTCAGCGCGCACGTGTGAATCATGCCAGCACTTATCGACGTAAATCCCGTTGATGCCATGGGCATGTTAAGCGAGTTACTCTTTGCTGTGTGGCCAAGTGTGTTCTTGGGTGTTTGTGCAGCCGTATATTGTGGCACTGCATATGCCAATACGATTACGAATACACTTATGATCCCGATCAGCCATGACCGCATTCGAATTCCATAGTTCATATACACCTCCTGAACTACGTTGATGAATAATTGGGTATACGTCAGGGTTACGGGGGTTTACTTTCTTATGATAATATCAAATAATCTATGCATTTGATACTATCATGGAATGCCCTGTAGTCAATACGTTTTACTGGTTTATTCCATCCAACGCGTCTCAGTGCAGTTACGTCGGCATTGCATGTACTATCACGCCTTTGAAACAGTGGCACATCATGCAGACTGCAGATGTGGTCATACACCACCACGGCCTTCCTTTGCTACCACCAAACACTCCCGTGCCACATTATATTTGGGCGCACCGCTATTTTTTCATGCATTGGCAAAAAATCGGGCTACGCGCAGAATATTACAGAGCCGCGGCGGTGCTGCGGCTCTACGGGATTGTGGGGCGGTGCATGGTGATTATGTGTGCGACGCATGCCCATGCGCCGTTACCAAACCACCCAAATACATGCGATCCCGGTGTGGCAACCACCCTATCGATTGATTACCACAGCACTCGATTCGAAATCGTCATCCAATCTGAATCGTTGTGTCATACATGAACCGTCTAGCGTCGGGTGGTGAACTTCCACACGCCACCGTTTGACACGGTAAATCCGGCCGAATTCCGGGCACGCACATTCCAGAAATACGCCTTGTTCTTAGCAAGATTCGGCACATTGACCGTGCGTGCTGCACCCACACTTTTCCAGTTGGTACAACTAGCAGCCGTGAGGGCAAAGCAATACTCGTAGCTTGTTGCACCATTACTAGCCGCCCATGACAGGGTTATAGTCACGGCTTGATTCACCGCATTGTTCACTGGTGCCGTCTTGTTGAAGGCTTGGGGGTATGTGTCCGCGTGGGGGTGAGTGTTCGCGTGCGCGTAGGGGTGAGTGTCCGCGTAGGGGTATGTGTTCGCGTGCGCGTAGGGGTGAGTGTTCGCGTGCGCGTAGGGGTGAGTGTCCGCGTAGGGGT
>VGPG01000131.1 GCA_016875555.1 Chloroflexota bacterium
CGCCCCGCTATGCCCGTAGTAGTGTTGCATGTCGGTCAAACCATACTCGACGCTATCAATCGCCTGAAAGACGTGTTCAACTGTACCCAGCAACTGGCGATACGTGGCGTGTGCCGCCTTGCCGGCACGGTGCCCACCGTAGGCATAGCTGCTGCGTTGCACATAGACCGAGGCTAGGTCAGCTCGCTCATCCCACTGACTTTCGTCGACCACCATGTCAACACCCGTGCCGTATTCACCCGGAGGCTGCGTAAAAATGCGCGCCGTGGCGCTTTCGAATGACTGACCAGCCTGTTGCATGGCCGCCACGTGTGCCACAATCGGATTAAGCTCAGCCGGCTCACCGCTTTTGGCAGCCCGCACAAACAAATCGTCAATCAAATCAAGATGCATCTGAAAGTTATCGCGGAAGATGCTACTAATGTCGAGCACCACGTCGACACGCGCCCGCCCGAGTTTGGCGAGTGGCATCAACTCATACCGGTATATCTTGCCTTGCCCGTCACGCACCGGTTGTGCCCCCACCAAGCCCAACAAGACACCAATACTCTCGCCCTCACTCTTGATCGTATCAAGGGCCCACAGCGTCAACGCCACTGTCTTGGGAGCACCGCCGTGCTCTTTGTAATGCGTGCGAATCAACTGCTCGGCCATCGCCTGTCCACGGGCCAATGCGGCATCGCTGGGTAAACGCCATGGGTCAATCCCATGTATGTTGCGCCCGCTCGGCAATGCGCCGGCCCCGGCACGAATCGGATCCGCACCGTGCCCTGGCAAAATATAGCCACCGGCCATTGCGTGCATGAGTACATCTATTTCGTCGCCACTCTCCTCGAGCCCGACCAGAATTTCACGACCCTGGCTGACCATTTCGCGCACATGCGCCGGTGCCGGCTGATTGAAGTAGTTCTGCCAGAACTCATCAACATTCATGCGTTCCATGACTACTTTGTGCACAAAGTCAGTGCGTACGGCGGGGATGGAGGCGGCATCAACCCAAAGTTCAAGCAAGGTGCGATAGAGCCCTTCAGAACCACCACGCCCAATGTCGAGTGCAGATTCAACGAGTGCTTGACTGCGCTCGCGTGAGACGCGCCCACCGAGCACGTGCAACCCGTCGAGAATCAGGCGTTGCTCTAGTTTGTCGATGTAATTCGTCGCACGTTCACGATACACGCTCTCGCTCTCACTAGGAGTCATCGGCAATTCGGGAATCAGGCCGGCGATGACATCAACTTTGCCACCCCGACTCAACTCACTCCGTACTTGGGCGAGTTGTTTGTACAGACCAGCACGGGCATACGGTGGAATCAAGTGACTGATAATCGCCGCACCACCACGGCGTTTGGCAATGGCCGCCTCAGCCGGATTGTTCAGCGGGTAGAGATAGAGCTGTGGGATGTCGCCCATGACAATATCGGGCCAACACTCACCCGTCAGACCAAGTTGTAACCCGGGCAGCCACTCGGCGGTGCCGTGCATGCCGACGTGCACAATCACATCAGCCTGCCAAATATCAATGAGATAGCGGTAGAACGCCACATACTGGTGATGGGGCGCATACGCCCGATCAAACAACATGCGCATCGGGTCACCAGGCACGCCAAGTGCCGGTTGCACGCCCACAAACACGTTGCCGAGCATCATTCCATCGAGTCGAATGGCATCGCGGCCACTCGGCGCAAAGCTCCCTGGTGCAGCACCCCATTTGTCGTCGACGCGTCGCAATACGGCATCACTGACGACCTCGCGCAGTTGTGCGACGGATACATCAACCCGTTCACCCTGGCCGTTTTCCATGCTCGACAAACGCTTCGCAAACTCGTTGACGCTACCCGGTGCGTTATCAATGTCATACCCCTCTTCGCGCATGCGGGTGACCACTGCATGCAAGGTAGCCGGCACATTGAGCAAGGCCGCAGTTCCTAGACGACCAAGTCCGGGTGGGTAGTTATAGACCACCAACGCTACACGGCGTTCATCGGCCGGTTTGCGGCGCAAGCGTGCCCAGCGTGCGGCAATCGTGGCGACGCGTTCAATGCGATCAGGCACGGTGACAATCTTCTGGTCTTCGATGGCGCCAATCACAATTGGTGCAATGCTCCCATCCATCTCGGGCAAATCGTACATGATGACAGCCTGCATCGGCGCGATGCCGTGCTGATGCCACTCCGCCAACGATTGCATCTGAAGCGGTTGGGCAATCATGTAGGGGATATCAAGAGCCTCAAGTAGCTGATTCGACGTTTCACGATGGGCGCCAGGTCGGGTTGATCCGGCAGGTCCACCCACCACGGCAAAGCCCATAGTGCTAATCATAAAGTCGACCTTTTCGTGGGCGACCCACTCACGCAGTGCCACGTGCGTCTCGATGCCACTCACAAAAATCGGCAACACGGCGAGGCCCTTGGACTCGAGCGCTCGAATCAAATCGTTGGGATAGGTTTGTGCCTGGAGCAAGTGCTTGCGGAAGACGAGCAATGCCACGGTCGGTTGTCCACGTCGATAGCGGCGCGTCTTGAGGACCCAGCGCTGATAGGCTGCCGGCGAATCAAACAACTCCTCGGCGTCCGGATGAAAGCACCCCATACTCGGTGCCATTTGTGGGGCGGCCACACTGACTTTTTGGCCCAAACAATCGCGCAACAACAGGCGAATCATCTGGGTCAAATTGGCTGAATCCGGCTGGTTCCAATAAATGTTGACGGTCAACCATGTGCGGAAGTCGCTGAGTTTGGCCGGCATCAACGGCAATAATTTGACGGCCGCCTTGGTCAGCTTGGTATAGGCGTAGAGCGTATCTTCGTCGCGTCCCTTGGTAATCAGGCGCAATATTGCCTGCATTGGCTTGGGGAGGGCCGAGGATTTATTCGAATCAATCCGATACTCGCCGACCTGCGTCAGACTCATCACCTCAGGCATGCTTTCGTAGGCGAAGACATGCTTGGCTCGCGAGCGCTTGAGCTGTGCCGCCAACCAATCGGCTTGATCGCGATCGTTGATAAGCGAGATAAAGACAATATCTGCCCGTAGAATCGCTTGACTGAGTGATTCTTCGTGGGAGGCTACATGACCATCATGGAAGCGATACAGTCGCACAGGCATGGCATCACGATGCAGACGCGCCTCAACATCCTGCCATACATGTGCGTTAAATCGCTCCATGCCATTAATCATGACAATGCTAAACATGCTTCACTCCAATCCAGCACTATGGCTCACATCCAACCATACGACGAATGCGTAGGAGATGTAGAGGGTTTAATTATAGAGGAGGTTGCACTCATGGCAGTCCAAATCCTTTTATTGTTGGTCACATTCGCATTCTTTTTGCCACTCGGCTTTAGCGTGTTGATGACCTGGTTCAGCTGGAAGCCCAGTAGCAGCACGCACTAAACAGATAATGCCTGCTCCATAACGCGTCGGTGTGTTGCACGGCAACACGCCGATGTGTTTTATGTGAGTGCCACGGCGGTTGCCGCAATATCGGCGCTTGTTGCCTGTGGCAAATAGACGTATTCACCGTGCAACAACTCGGCAAGCTTGCGCCCCTCACCGCGACTCAAATAGCTCCGTTGCGTATCAATCACCACCGATTTGATGCCCGCAGCCGACACCGCACGAGCCAACACTTGAATCTCTTCGGTGACATCGTGTTGATGTTGCAATGCCACATTCCCACGACCATCGGTCAGAAAAAGCGCCACGCACTGCATTATGCCACGACTACGGGCATGTGCTGCAACCTCGATGGTCCCCAATAACGCCGCTGCTAATGGCGTTGTCCCACCCGTCGGTAAGACATCGAGCGCTCGACGTGCCAACTCGACACTCTGTGACGGCGGCAATAAGACGTCACATTGATTGCCACGAAACGCCAAGAGTGACACCCGGTCACGATGCACATACGCCTGTTGAAGCAGATGTTGCACCGCACCCTTGGCCTGACGCATCCGATTGAGCGCCATACTGCCACTGGCATCCACCACAAAACAAAAGAGCACGCCGGCTTTGCTACGGTACTGCTTGACCCGAATATCATCGACGCGCAACGACAAATGACGGTCGGCAGTCGCCGTCTGGCGCAACGGTTGCCACGGGGCGGCCGAGCGCAACGTGGCCGGGATATCGATACGGGCCCGACGCGGATTGCCCGGCGTACTACGAATATGCCGCCCGCGCGTACCACTCACGGCACCACGCGAGCCACTGCGCCCACGCCGAATCGTGCGAAACGGTAAATCAGCCAATTGAATCGGCACCTCGCACGTCAAGGCCTCGAGGACCTCTTCGTCGGGCACCTGCAACTCGGCCTCGCCCTCAGGGGGCGTCGAATCGCTGTCATTGTTGTCATCAGCCTGCGACTCGGCGGGGGCAGGTGGCGGCGGCGGCGGGGGTGGCATCGGCTGATCGTCGGCCACATCGCGGGTGGCCCGCGGCATAATCACCAATCGCGCCGCCGCCTCGAGATCATCGTGGGTGACACTGGTGCGCAAATCGAGGGCAGCGGCTGCACACGCCGTGGCCACCGCAAAGACATCGACACGCTGCCCCTCGACGCCGGCCCGCAAGGCCAAACTAACCAGTTGATGCTGTTGCGCCGGCGTCATCGTCACACTAGGCAACAAGGCCCGCGCCTCGGCGACCAATTCAGCCTGGAGCACATCAAGCTCGTGCCAATGCGCCACATCAGGGCTGAGATGATGGCGCAATACCTGCTGGCGCTCATCAGTGCTCGTGTGTGGTGGCATCAATACCAACAACCCCATGCGATCGAGCAAATGCCGCCGTGGCAATCCCTCTTGGGGATCGTAGGTGCCAATCACGCGAAAGGAACTCGCAATTTGCTGGCTAATCCCCTCGCGCTCGAGCCGAATCACGCCGCTATCGAGCACACCCAACAAAATATTGACCACGCTATCGGCAATCAAATTAAGCGCATCGACATAGAGCACGCCACCATTGGCCCGTTGCAACAGCCCGTGGCGGATGGTGCGCCGCCCAGTGCGCAAGGTGGCCTCGATATCAATCCCGCCGAGGAGCGCCTCTTCGTCGCTGCCGAGCGGCAACTCGACAAACGGCGCGCGCGGCCCAAACAAGGCCATACTCGCGCGCGCAACGCTACTCTTGCCCGAGCCGACGGCAGCGCCAATGGCCACACCCCCAAGGCGTGGATCAACGGCGAGCAACTGCAACGCCTCGTGGGCGGCCTGCATACCGACCAACCCGGACATCGGTAATGCCTGCGTGGTCATGATTCGCGATCCTGCACAATCGGGCATTCGTCCTGATGCGTCATCACGCCCGCCGCAAAGATACCGGCACCACCAAACAGCGCCATATACCAGGTAGCATCATAGGTGGGGGGCGCTGGTGGCGCCGCCCAAATCCATTGATACCAGGCCCGTGCGCCGACGATGAATAATACACTAAAGCCCGATACGTGCCACCACTGGAGTGGCCACCAATCGAGCTGGATGGATGCATAGAGGCCAAGGATGAACAACACACTCATTACTACATAGCGCGCCATGGTGCACCTCCTGCATAAATCAGGGATAGGTTGCGGTCGGCGACACGGGGAATAGCAAGAATGTGATTAAAATGCCTCGTGTAACTTCCCCAAATTATACCAGTTACAACCTGTTTCTCCGCATCAAAATCACGTATGCACCCTATACATATCATGCACAAATGGTATACATCAATGTCACCGGTAGCGACGCAGCAATGCTGCGTCGCTACCGGTGACCACATGTTCACATCATGTTCACTGCAATGTTTGTGCACAGCTGGTAGACTATCATTATGCAAACTACGGAGAAAGGACGAGTTTTGTGTACATCCAACGCCGAGCTATCCCCAAAGCCGCATTAATCGGCGGCGTCATCGGTGCGGTCATCAACGTGGTGATTTGGCTGATTGCCACCAGCATTTGGGGGCCAATCGAGGTACCACCACCAAGCCCCGACATGCCTATCAACGCCAACGGCCTAACCGAGGTGCCGATTTTCATGCCGGCGTTTGCCACGTTGGTCGGTACAGTTGGCGCCGGCATCGCGCTATTCGGCATTTCGTATCTCAAGGGCAATCAATACCTCATCTTTCAGATCGTTGCATTTATCTTTTTGGCAGTATCGTTTATCACCGTTATCAATGTACCTGATAGCACTGATATGAACATCCTTGGCTTAATGCACATCACGGCAGCCATGCCGATTGTCGGCGCATTAACCATCATGACACCAGAACAGAGGGCATAACCATGCAGATTCTCGCAATCCCCGGCAGTATCCGGGCAGCCTCACTCAATCGACGCCTGCTCGCAGAGGCACAACGCGTAGCACCAGACGGCATCGAGGTCATCATCGCCGACATCCACGATATCCCGATGTACAACAGCGACCACGATCCAGCCGACGAGGTTGGCGTCGCAGAGAGCGTCGTGCGCCTGCGTCAGCAAATCCGGGCGGCCAATGCGGTGATTATCTCGACCCCCGAGTACAATCACGGCATCCCCGGTGTCCTCAAGAACGCCCTCGACTGGGCCTCACGCCCCTTCGGCAAATCGGCGCTAATCGGCAAGCCTGCGGCCGTGATTGGCGGCGGCGGCATGACTGGCGGTATCCGCGCCCAAGTGCAATTGCGCCAAGTGCTCAGCGGATCGGGCATGCTGGTGATGAGCCGCCCCGAGATGGCGTTGCGCTTCGGCGAGGTCTTTAAGGATGGCGTTTTGGTTGACGAAAAGGTCCACGAGAATCTACAAAAAGTGTTGAGTAGTCTGGCAGACTGGGCGCGCAAAGTCGGCTAGCCCACCTGCGCCGTGCGCCCTCGTGCTCATTTGAGCGCGGGGGCTTTTTTGTCACGTATAATGGGCGTACAATCCACCAATAGACAAGTGAGTATCGCCATGACACACTGGCATCAACATGGGCGTTGGTCAGCCAAATGGATCAGCGGCCAGCCGGCCCATCCACCCGTCGTGAGCCTGTTTTATTTGCCACTCCAACTCGCCAGCGCCGCACACATCCCGCTCAAGGTCAGTGGCGACGAGCGCTTTGAGTTTTATGTCAATGGCGAATGCCTGGTACGTGGCCCCGAACGCGGCGACGGTAGCATGTGGCACTACCACGAGCTGACGCTCGATTTGCCGGCCGGTACTCACCACCTCGCTGCCCTGGTCTGGAGTTTGGGCGAAGATGCCGCCTACGCCCAAATCGGCAAGCGCCACGGCCTGATTGTGGCAACCGACGCCACCTGGCAGGCCCAGATCGAGACGGGTACGGCGCCGTGGCAGTGGCAAGCGCTGACGAGCTATACCTTTCATTCGCCCAAACAAGCCTGGGGCACCGGCCACAACGTCACCTTCGACGCGCGCCAGCACCCCTGGAATTGGCAGGTGGGGGCTGGTGCTGGCTGGCGGCGCGATGCGGTCAGCATCTATCACGGCGAAGATACGCTCATCGACTACGAGCTCGGCAGTCACAAACACCTACAACCGGCACCGTTGCCGCCGATGCGCCACGACGCGCGCCGGCTAGGCATCGTGCGCCACATTGATGCCACACCGGCCCACGGCAGTATGCATGTGACTGTCGCTGGGCACGCCCATCACGCCGATGCGGTGGCCGGATGGCAG
>VGPG01000132.1 GCA_016875555.1 Chloroflexota bacterium
CGGAGCAACACGCCACCATGCCCGCGCACTACTTGTGATGCCGTGGAGCAACACCGCATAGATGTCACCTTCACCCCAACGCAAATAGCTAACGACACGATTTTGGACGACTACTTGAGCGCGAATAGGCGTGAGTCCGGCATCACAACTGACCATAGGATTACACCGTTCCGATGATGATGAATCTGTCGTGTATTATACCGAGTTACCAACGCACGTGTGATTTGTACGTCGCATCGGGCTTGTATCCACTCGTTTATGCCATGGCCGCAAGTACGACTTGACGGAGTGTCTCGATCCCTTGCCAACGATCGCCGGGACGATCGTACACTAACGTGAGTGGACCAGCGCTTTGGTATTTGCGTACTTCTGCCAAACAGGCTTGAACCTGTGCAGGTTGAATAGTGCCGTTGTCGTCATACGATGCTTTGACATGCACAGAAACTGCTTTGTGCGCGACCTGAGCAAAGTCAGCCACGCGTGATTCATGGGGAAAGTTGCCGATGTCTGCACATCCACCATGACCCAGCGCATCATGTAACGCCAGCCAACTGGCTGGCGTTAATGCTGTTGCCTTGAAATTCTCAGTAATCACGGTGACGCCACGCGCTTTGGCGTGGTGTTGAAGTTGCACCAAGACCGTGGCGGCGCGGCGGAGCGCATCAATGTCGCTCGCCGGTGATTCGCCGCCGACCACACGTACATGGCTCGCACCGATCCACACAGCGACGTCGATCCATTTGGCGATCTGGGCGATGTCGTGGGCGCGTGCGGTTGGGTCGGCCTGACTGATGTCGTAGGCGTCGATCAAGACACTAAAAATCTCAATGTCCGCCTCGGCGGCCTTTGCTTTTAACTGCAAAAGGTAGTCTGGTGAAGTCTGCGGAATATGAAAGTGGCAAATCTCGACGGTGCCAATCCCTGCAGCCTTGACGCGTGCCGGCATGTCGAGCAGATTCAGTGAACCCTCGTTGAGGTACGGATGAATGCTCCAAGTTGTCAGTGAAATACGTGGCATGGTTAGATGATTTCTAAGTAGTCGCGATCCGGCAACGGCGCGAACGGAGCGGTTGGTAGAGTTTGATACCAGTAGGCGACCGACGATATGTCATCTTGGAGTGGTAAGTAGCGGCCATCGCTGCGCCATCCCAATGCCTGAATGGTGACGCGCAAGTCTTGCGTAAAGCGGATTGGGTCCATGATGTGCCAGCGGTACATGCCGAATCGTGTTTGTGACTGGTACGTGCCGTCTGGGCGCAGTACCTGCGACAACCCAGCGTACGGCGTGGTGAACTCGCGGTAACCACCGTTGCTCGGCCCAAGGTCGAAGTTGTACGATCCACAGAAGTAATCCTCGGTGCCTGTGCCACAAATGGTGGGGAACTGACCGTCACCATCCATGAAGAACTTGATCTCGCCCTCGCCCCACCAGCCGCTGTTGTTGACGCCCCAGGCCATATACGTGCCCACGTAGTGCCCACGTCCACGAATGCCGTCGACAATGGTGTAGTCGGTCATGTAGGGGAGTGGATTGGTGCGACGGAAGTGGGCGTGGAAGTAGGCGCAGTCCTCAGGCACTTCGGTCAGTGTGTAGTTGATTTGATAGTAGAGCGTGACCTCTTTTTCGGAGATATTGGTAACCGTCATGCGACAGCGCTTGCGGAACGGCATCTCCCAGTAACAGTTGAAGGCACTGCCCGGATTCACACAGACGGCAAGTGAGCTGAGTTGGGCGTATTTACCCCAGCCGCTGGCAAAAAAGTCGCCGAGAGGTGCCTCGACAGACGGGGTCGGTTGATCATCCCAGTAGATGCGTATGATTTGCAAGCGGAAGTTGCCTGTAGGGGTGAGCCAAATCTGCTGTATGGCGCCCATACCCTCGATGTTGGCGATTTCGCGCGTTTCACCGGCGGCGATCCGGATTGATGGTGATACCTTCCAACCTTGGCCCATACCACGCGCATGTGGTGCGCCTGTGCCCTCGGTTGCCATGCCGCCACGCCCTTTGGCGCCGTCGAAATTTTCTGGACTTATCGAGCGTGTCTCTGCATTAGAAAGCCGCGAAAGATTGCCTAAGTGCATGCCCAATCCATTAAATCCTGCCATTGTGTTCCTCCTTGAACAATTCAACGTGCGACCGCCGTAGGTAGCTCTATTCTAGCAGATGTCGCTCATCTGTTGTTAAGTTGTCATATTGCCTATTTTGCCGTATACTATGGCTGTTACCCCCTCCCAGGGGGGTGGGGTGTCTGAAAGGAGTTGTATGAGTCAACATCAGGAGCAAGTGACACAACGTCTGCGCACCATCGAGGGTCACGTACGTGGTATCCAGAAGATGGTAGACCAGGATGTCTACTGCGTTGATATTTTGAAACAAATAGATGCAGTGCAGAAGGCGCTTGATCAAGTGGGTAAACTTGTGCTTGATCAGCATTTGCATGGCTGTGTGACAACAGCAATTCGCAATGATGACCCAAATGAGCGAGAGCGCGTAATCGGTGAGTTGATGCAAGTCTTTGCAGAACGGAGGAAGTGACATGGATACGATGGAACTACCAGTAGCTGGTGTAACGTGTGGTGGGTGCGCGGGCCGCGTTACTAAGGCGTTGATGGCAGTGCAAGGTGTGCATCAGGTGGAAGTAAGTGATGATCGCAACAAAGTCACCATTACCGGTGCAAATTTGACACGTCCGGTGTTGATTGCCGCTATTCAGGCAGCAGGATATCAAGTGCCAGATACGTTGACCATTTCGTTGGGTGAGAGTGGACCAAAGTGCTGTTAAGTGCGCCCAGGGGGCAGATATGACAACAACAAATCAATCTCTCGAGTTTGCGGTGACCGGGATGACCTGTGCCAGCTGTGTCATGCGTGTCGAAAAGGTGTTACGCAAGATTGACGGCGTCACAGACGCTTCGGTCAATCTTGCCGATGAGCATGCACAGATTGATGCTAGTCCTGCGGTGTTGCCGCAAGCGATTGCTGCGGTAGAAAAAGCTGGCTATGGTGTAATTCGCGAACAGGTCGAGTTGCCCATAATCGGGATGACCTGTGCCAGTTGCTCGGCTCGTGTCGAAAAAGCCATTCGCAAAGTAGCAGGTGTGGTGTCGGTGAATGTTAATTTGGGCGATGACCGCGCGACCGTGGATTATTTGCCTATGATTAGCAGTGTCGAGACAATTACTGCAGCCGTTGAGAAGGCCGGGTATGGTGTGATTCCAGTGGCACGCACGAGCGATACAGCGGATGTCGAAGCAGATGCGCGTGCCGCCGAGTTGGCAACGCGGCGTCGTCGCTTGATCGTGTCAATGCTTTTTGCTCTGCCGTTATTTGTTGTGTCAATGTCCAAGGATTTTGGGTTGATCGCACCGTGGCCGATTGGTAGCGCGGTTGAGATGGTTGCGCAGAACGACATCTCTCACATGCACATGATGCCAGCCGCGACAGATGCACTAAACTGGCTCTTCCTCGTGTTGGCGATTCCCATCCAGACCTATGCTGCGCTTGATTTTTATCGTCATGCGTGGAGTGCGTTGCGCTCACGTACCGCCAACATGGATACCCTGATTGTGCTTGGTTCGAGTGCTGCGTTCTGGTACAGCGTCTGGTTATTGGTGAGTGGTGGCGTCGGGCACGTCTATTTTGAGACAGCTGGCACGATTATTGCGTTGATCTTGGTAGGCAAATATCTTGAATCGCGTGCGCGGAGTCAGGCAAGTCAAGCGGTACGTACTCTCATCGGCTTACAGCCCAAACATACCCGTATACTCCGGGCAGGTGAAATCGTTGAAATTCCGACGAATCATGTGCGCCGCGGTGAGATTGTGATTGTGCGTCCCGGCGAACGTATTCCCGTCGATGGCAGCATTCTTGCTGGTGATACGTCAATCGATGAAAGCATGTTAACCGGTGAAAGCATGCCCGTGGTGCGCCAACTAGGTGCACGTGTCATTGGTGCCTCCATCAATTTGACCGGTGAGATTCAAATTCGTGCCGAGGCGATTGGGAGCGACAGTGTGCTCGCGCAACTAATCCGCCTGGTGCGTCAGGCGCAAGGGAGTCGTGCGCCCGTGCAACAGCTCGTTGACCGTATTTCAGCAGTGTTTGTGCCCATAATCATTGTCATCGCGCTGGTGACGTTTGGTGTATGGTGGTTGTTGGGTGGGCAAACTCCAACCAATGCCATGATGTTTGCGGTGGCAGTGCTCGTTATCGCGTGTCCGTGTGCACTTGGGTTAGCCACTCCTACTGCCATCATGGTGGGGAGTGGAGTGGGTGCGCAAAAAGGGATTCTGATCAAGGGGGCAGCTGCGCTTGAACGATTAGCGCACGTGAATACGGTTGCGTTTGACAAAACCGGTACCATCACAGAAGGTGCGCCGACCGTCACCGATGCTGGAGATGATCTGCAGGTGCTCGCGATTGCGGCGTCGGTTGCTCAGGGGAGTAATCATCCATTATCGTTGGCAATCGTGCGTGCAGCCCAAAATGCGGGACTCACGATTGTGTCAGCACAACAACGACAAGACTTAGTCGGACGTGGTGCGTCTGCACTCTTAGACGGGGATACGGTGATTATCGGCAATCAGGCAGCCATGCATGAGTCGCACGTCGACCTGAGTGCGTGTGCAGATCGCATTACTGCGTTGCAACGTGCTGGGCAAAGTATTGTGATTGTGGCGCGAGCTGGTAAAGCGCTCGGAGTACTCGGACTCAGTGATCGTGCACGGGTGGAGGCAGATCAAGTGGTGCATGATTTGCATGAGATGCGTGTACGCACGGCAATGATTTCGGGTGACAACAAAGCAACCGCGGATGTCATCGCAGGTCAGGTTGGGATTGACGAAGTGGTTGCTGAAGTGCTACCTGCCCAAAAAGTAGATGCCGTGACGACGTTGCAACAACGCGGTGTGGTGGCGATGGTGGGTGATGGTATCAATGATGCACCTGCCTTGGCCAAAGCGGATGTTGGCATTGCCATGGGTAGTGGTACTGATGTTGCCATTGAAACAGCAGATGTCATCATGATGCGATCCGACCTGACCATGATTGGCCAGGCAATCCGCCTCGGCAAAGCAACGCTGCGGACAATCCGTTGGAACTTGTTCTGGGCATTCGCCTACAACGTAGTTGGTATCCCGATTGCAGCTGGGCTTCTCTATCCGTGGTGGGGTATTCAACTGAGTCCAATTGTGGCGGCAGCTGCCATGGCATTTAGTTCGATTTTTGTGGTCACGAATTCGTTGCGGTTGCGCAACGCATTGCAGTAGTCGAGACGTTCATGGGTGTCATGCATCTCGACGAAACAGTCATCGATGACGTATTGGTCGCCACGTTGCTCGAAGCACAATTTCCTGAAATGCACTCGTTCGGCTTGGTGATGACCTGGTGATGCGCCTTCCTCGGGTTGCCTGGGCTGCTGGCCAAGGTGCGAAGGAATATCGTTGGTTGCCTGAACTAGCTCGTCATCTGAGTACGCCTATCTCACATCCCATTGCGTTGGGTGAACCCACCTCCGCATTCCCGTGGCAGTGGAGTATTCACCGTTGGATACATGGTGAGAATGCGATACACGCGGATGTCCACGATGACGTGGAATTTGCATCAGACATAGGTCATTTTGTACGAGATCTCCATGCGGTAGCGCTACCGGGAGGACCGCGTGCAGGGGCGCAAAACTTTGGTCGGGGTGTTGCACTGTTAGATCGTGACGAGGCAACTCGGTCTGCGATAGATGCATCAGCTGGATTGGTGGACGTGCAACGCGTCCGCGATGCATGGATGCAGGCATTGAATGTGCCGGTATACCAGGCAGATGGTGTGTGGGTACATGGGGACATAGCACCAGGAAACATTCTGGTGCATGGTGGGCGACTGGCAGCGGTCATTGACTTTGGTGCGTTAGGAGTAGGTGATCCGGCCGTTGATATGATGATTGCATGGAACTACCTGTCTCCACGGGCGCGGCATCGCTTTCGTCATGTGGTGGCAGTGGATGTGCATACATGGCAACGTGGCCAAGCCTGGGCACTTTCGGTGGCAATCATTCAATTGCCGTATTACTACAATACAAATCGTACGCTCAGAGATTCGGCGCTCCACACCATAGATGCGGTGCTCCGTGATGGTTCGCTTCGGTAATATGAAAGAAGGAAACAATGCGATTTCGTTGGATACTTGTATGTGTGGCGCTATTTGTGACAGCGTGTAGTGGTACCCAAAGCGCACCTGCCGCTGATGCGCCGACCGATGGTGCGTCAAACGATGGTGCGTCAACGCTGCATGAGATGCCCGATCATTCTGCACATGCCATGGGAGAAGATGGGCCGTATGATGCACGCTTTATTGATAGCATGATTATTCATCATCGCGGCGCTGTTGAGATGGCGCAGGAAGCGTTAGAAAAAGCCGAACGCCCAGAGTTAAAGCAGATGGCGCAGGCGATTATTGACGCACAAAACACGGAGATTGATCAGATGCGCGCCTGGCGTGAAGAGTGGTACCCAGGTGAAGGGATAAGTGCAGGTATTGGCATGGATATGGGAGCCATGGTTGTGCCAGATGATGCGTCAATACCGTACGATGTGCGGTGGAGTGAGGCAATGATAGAGCATCACTTAGGTGCGGTGTCCATGGCAAAGGATGCCCTCGAAAAGTCAAGTCGTGAAGAAATCAAAGAACTTGCACGCACTATCATCCAGACACAAGAGGCCGAGATTGCGCAAATGCGCGTGTGGCTTACCAATCCATAACTTGTTGGTATTCCAAAAACGACTCCGTGCACATAATCCGTGTACGGAGTCGTCGTTTATTTGCGCCCGGTGAAGTGTTGCATCGTGGCATAAATGCCGAACCACTTGCCAACCACCAGATCAAACCAGCGCACTGGTAGGATGCCCTTGATAAGTGGCAGGAGGTTGACAATCCATGGCATGCGCAAAAAGATGGCATCGTGCTCGATGGCGCGAATGATTTGATGGACGACGTGATCAGGTGTGAGAATGGGGATGATGCGCGACCGCACGCCGTCGAACATGCCCGTGTTGATGTAGTATGGCATGACGGTCGTCACCTTGATGGGACTCTGGGCCTGTTCAAGTTCGATGCGCACTGAATCAGACCACCCTGTGATGGCCCATTTACTTGCTACATACACCGACATGCGAGGATTCGAAAGAAGCCCTGCGGCCGAGGCGATGTTGACAATATGACCTCGACGTCGTTGTTGCATTCCGGGCAAGAGTTTGTGGGCAATAATCATCGGTGCGACAGCATTAATCGCCATCTCACGAGCGATTTGGCCATCTGTGTAGTCAGCAAACGGCTTGCCGATGACAATACCAGCGTTATTGACCAAGATGTCAACATGAATATTCGCACCATGCATGGCTGCGAGTGTGTCGTCAACTTGCGCAGCATCAGTAATATCTACGTGATAACCGGTCACATGCACGCCGTGTTGTTGTAGCGCCGTGACTGCCTCGTTGAGCAGTGACTGATTGATATCCCAAATGACGAGATGACCAATCGCGCGCGTACCAAGTTGTTGCCCGAGGAGGTACCCA
>VGPG01000133.1 GCA_016875555.1 Chloroflexota bacterium
ACCCGCGGCGTGCCCGTGCCCATGGACATCACGAGTGCATCTCTGCCACTTGCACCATAAGCATATCCCCCACAACACGACAGGTTGTAGGGGATATGCGCATCAGATGCAGTGACATACAGTGGTGTTATGAACTGAGCACTGTTCGATACAGGCGAGTTGTCTCGGCAGTCACGCTACTACCTAACTGCTGATTAACCAAATGCTGGCACGAATGATAGACTCGACGCACCATTTCTGGATTACCGGTGGCATGATATGCCTGCATCAGCAGTTGATGCGCTGATTCGACCGCTACCTCCAGATGAATCATGCGCCACATACGTTCAATCAGTTCAGTATAGAGCTGCATGGACAAGAGAATACGACCCAAGCGAATGCCCGCCTCGGTATACTCACAGGCAAATTGCTCACGGTAGCTACATGTCCAATCCTGATCAGTGTCATGCGTCAAATAATGCCCTTGATAACAATCAGCAGCTCGACGCAAATGCGGCAACGCCTGTTTTGCGTCGTACATACGGCGTGCACTCGCAATCGCCAATCGAAATTCATCCACATCAATCACCGCCTGGTGACCGAGTTGTAACCAGACAGCCTGCTTATCTGCGCCAATCACGTCTGCATCAGCCGCAATACTAACAAACGCCTGTCGCAGGCGGTAGAGCGAGACGCGCAGATTGTTGGCGGCTGCCAGCGCGTCACATTCTGGCCATAATGCCGCACACAGCGCGGCACGCGACATACGATGCCCATCGTGACTGACGAGCATCAAAAACACATCACGTGCGCGTTGACTTCGCCAATGGTATTTGGCGATTTCAGTGCGATCATACCAACACCGTGCATGACCAAATGTTGTGACGTGAATGACCGGGTGCGCACACATGGGCACGTGGGGGATACCGTGCTGACGTGGTAGGGCATGCATCTCGCTACCTCCTTTGCCAAGAACCGCAACAACGATGGCTGGTTAGGTATAGCATATGCATGGCAGGTACGGTTGTGTATCCCCCATACCCTCGTATTTCCATCCCCCATTTGGTGATGTTTCCAAAACCTAGCCGATTTGCAAAATAATCTTACCCGCATTAGCGTTTGATTCCATGTGAAGATGCGCTTGTGCCACATCCTCAAGGGCAAACACGCGGTCTACGACGGGCACTAGATGCCCTTGGGCGAACCGGGGCAATAACCAGGGACTCGCTTCAGCCACCAACGCAGCTTTTTGTGGAGCTGGCGTACGACGCAATGTGGTGCCTTTGATGGTTAGACTACGCGTCAACACCGGGCCCAAATCAAGCTCTCCTTCGGACCCCAGCAAAAAGCCCAACAGCAACAATCGCCCACCGTTTGTTAGCATGGCACAGTTATCTGCCCAGGCCGGAGCGCCGAGCATATCGAGCACCACATGGACACCAACACCACCAGTCGCCTGACGCACCGCCTCTGCATGCGGACCACTGCGCGAATCGCGCACCACGGCGGCACCCAGTTGCGCGCACAACGCACGCTTGGCGTCAGTACCGGCGGCAGTGATGACCTGGGCACCCCAGTGTTTGGCGAGTTGAATCGCCGCCGTCCCCACACCACTCGCCCCTGCATGGATGAAGATTGACTCACCCGCCCGCAAATTGCCGAGCGTTATCAAATTGAGCCAGGCCGTCAAAAACGCCTCAGGAATGGCCGCTGCATCGGTACTACGCATTCCCACTGGCACAGCCATTGCCTCGTTGGCCGGCACACAGGCATACTCGGCGTATCCGCCACCCGTGACTACGGCCATCACTCGATCGCCAACAGACCAGGTGCCGGCTGGATGTACCACTGTGCCGACTACCTCAAGTCCCATAATCGGTGACGCCCCTGCCGGTGGTGGGTAGCCGCCACGACGCTGAAGCAAATCGGCCCGATTCAACGCCGTAGCCTCCACCTTGACCAACAACTCCCCGTCACGGGGCGTCGGCGTAGGCAGAGTGACAATACGCAAATCCGTGGCCTGTGCGGGCGGCGTACAATCAACCGCCCGCATGTGCTCAGGAATACCTACCATGCCCAGCCCTCGTCGCGTGAGGCCCACAACAACCCACGCTCCACGATGGTACGCGCCTCAACTACATTGAAATCCTTGGCGACGTGTCCGAGTGATGTGTAGAACACACGTCCTTTGCCCCAACGACGCTTCCACACATATGGCATGACCGTACCGTTGATCCACTCACAATACTTATCACTGAAGGTAGTGGTAGCCAATACTTCATTGCCCGGATCAACGTGCATGTAGTACTGCTCCGAGTGCATATCAAAGTCCTTCAAACCGGCCACAATCGGATCGTTGTGTGCGGTAATGGTGACGCGGTAATCGATGATGTTACCAGGATGCGCCACCCACTGCCCGCCGACCATGAACTGATACTCGGTGTTGTTGCGGAACGCATCGGCCATGCCGCCGTGCCACCCCGCATACCCGACGCCAGAAGCGATTGCATCGAGCAACCCCTTCTCTTGCTCACGGGTAATCGTACTCATCGTGTAGACCTGATTAATGACGCTATATGACATCATCTTCTCAGTGTCGAGATATGCGTCAAGTGAGTCTGATATGGTCACGTCGTAGCCGTTTTTGACCAAATGCGGTGCAAAAATGTCGACACACTGCTTGGGCTCATGACCGTCCCAGCCTCCCCACACGAACAATGCACTCTTTTTCATCGTTGATACCTCATATACATCATAGTCGCATGACACAGGTATCATACTACAATCGCGTCATCATTCTGCACCACATGCATCGACTACAATACCAACAATAATGCGCGTTATCATTGCACCATCTCCAACTACTATCGGTACCTCATGATTACTCTTCTGATGACGCATCGCGCCACACATCTTGCATGAGTGAACTCACATGACATGGACAAATAACCGCATCAAGTAGATACGCCTGTGGTATGATTTTGGCAATACCCAAATAAAAGGAACGATGCACGATGACGCAACCAACCGTAGGCTTTATTGGACTAGGCATCATGGGACGCGGCATGGCCCGCAACCTCGCTAATGCCGGATTCCCGCTCTTTGTCTATAACCGCACTGCTAGTCGTATGACAGATCTCGCCGATACCGGCGCGAAGCCCACGAGTAGCCCAGCTGAGGTGGCACGCCACTGCGACATCATCATCACCTGCGTCAGCGACACCCCCGATGTCGAGGCCGTCATTACCGGTCCTGACGGCGTCATCCACGGCCTCAAACCAGGCGCGCTCGTCATCGACATGAGCACCATCAGTCCACAAGCAACGGTTGCTTTGGCCGCCCAAATCAAAGCGCACGGTGGCACCATGCTCGATGCACCCATCAGTGGGGGGAGTGAAGGCGCTGCCAAAGGGACATTGAGCATCATGGTCGGCGGCAACGAGGATGATTTCACTCGGGCGTTACCCGTTTTTCAAGCTATGGGCAAAAACATCGTCCACGTCGGTGCCCAAGGTGCCGGCCAAACCGTCAAACTCGTCAATCAAATCCTCGTCGTCGGCAATGCATTGGCGATGAGCGAGGCCTTGTTGTTTGCACAGGCGGGTGGTGTTGATCTGCAGAAAGCGCTGACCGCAGTCAGTGGTGGCGCCGCTGGCAGCTGGATGCTGAGTAACCGCGGGCCACAAATCCTTAATCGCGATTGGCGACCGGGGTTCACCATCGATCTCCAACAAAAAGACCTGCGCCTCGTCTTGGCCGCAGCCGACGATGTCGGTGTGCCTCTGCCTGGCACGGCGCTCATCTTTCAGCTCTACCGCACACTCCAACAAGCCGGTCTCGGCCACGAAGGCAATCATGCCCTCGTCAAGGCGCTTGAGCAGCTAGCTCGTCTCGAAATTAACGGCACGTCAGACACCAAATAGAGGAGTACCATGACCACCATCGTCGATCTTGATCAGCAGTATGTACTGCAGACCTACGCCCGCCCCAACTTTGTCATCGAACGTGGCGAGGGGTGTTACTTGTACGACACCGACGGCCACAAGTATCTCGACTGCGTGGCCGGCATCGCCGTCAACGCCCTCGGCTACGCCGACCCCGATGTGACCGCCGCCATCACCCAGCACGCCGGCGGTTTGCTCCACCTCTCAAACCTCTACCACAATACCTCGGCCGCTGTCCTCGCCAAAATGCTGGCTGACAGCTGTTGTGTGATCGATCGCGTCTTCTTCAGCAATAGCGGTGCCGAGGCCAACGAGGGTGCCATCAAGTTTGCCCGGCGCTACGCCCGCGACCGCCACGGCGAGGGCAAGAACATCGTGGTAGCGTTTGACGGCTCGTTCCACGGTCGCACCATGGGCGCCGTGGCAATCACCGCCCGTGAGAAGTACCGCGAGCCATTTGCGCCGGTCATGCCCGGCGTGCGCTTTGGCGAGTACAACAACATCGACCAACTCGACGAGCTCATCACGGCTGACGTCTGTGCCGTCGTGATTGAGCCCATCCAAGGTGAGGGTGGCTTGCGCGTCGCCGATGTGGCCTATCTGCAAAAAATCCGCGCCTTGTGTGACCACCACGACGCCTTGTTGATCTACGACGAGGTGCAATGTGGCGTCGGCCGCACCGGCAAGATGTGGGCCCACCCGTGTGAGGCCAAACCCGACATCATGACCATCGCCAAACCTTTGGGCGGCGGCTTGCCAATTGGTGCCATCTTGATGCGCCAAAAGGTCGCCGACACGATTCACGCCGGCGATCACGGTTCAACCTTCGCTGGTGGGCCGTTCGTCACCGCCGTGGCACAAGTCGTCTTCAACAAAATCAGCCAACCGGAGTTTTTGACGCATGTGCGCGAGGTCAGCGATTATCTCGATGAGTCACTCCAGGATTTGATGCAGCGCCATGCCGAAGTCACCGAGTTACGCGGCAAGGGCTTGATGCGCGGGATCCGCATGACCATTCCGGTCAGTACCGTGCGCGAGAAGGCCCACGACGAGCAACTCCTCATTGCCACCGCAGGTGACGACGTGGTACGTCTCGTGCCGCCGTTGATTATGGAGCGGCATCACGTCGATGAGATGATCGGCAAACTCGAAAAGGCCATCGTGGCCAGTAAGTAACACGGCAAATTGAAAAGGGCGCACTGCGGTGCGCCCCTTTCAAATCCCCTTCAACCCACCAGCCCCTACCGATTTCTCATCATCACCCCAAGACCTGTATCACATCCGTCAAAAACCCGTGATGTTGTGGTGGCATCACGCGCGTCGGCCATGTACGATTGCACAGCACACTCCATACCAAACGCTGTGATGGTACAAGCCCAATCACCGGCCCTGTAAACCCCGTGTGCCCCACGGCTTCGTTGACATACCGCCCCATAAAACTCTGCCGTCGCATCATCCACCCGAGGCCACACCCGAGCTGATTCGATGGAGTTTGACATGTCACCGCCATTTGGGCGAGTGCAGCATCGATCTGCCATGGGCCAGCACCATCGAGTGTGGCGAGCCAGGCTTGGCCAAAACGAAGCATATCGGCAACGGGGGCAAACAACCCCGCATGGCCAGCAACGCCACCAAGTGCAGCGCAACTTTCGTCGTGCACCACACCGCGTACCACGCCACGGAGATCGTCGATCTCGGTGGGTGGAATATCGTCGTACCACGTTGACGGCGGATTAAAACACGTCGTTGTCATCTGTGCAGGGGTGAGCACGAGTTCGGTAAGCGCTCGGTCAAGGGGCATACCGGTGGCGCATTCGATTACGGCTCCAAGCAGGAGCGTGTTCACATTGGCATATTCGACCACACTCCCAGGTTGTTGGCTTGGTTGCGTGGCGTGTACGGCCTGCCAGAGTGCATCGGCACCGGCAGATGCGGCCGTCGACAGTCGAATGCGTAGGCCCGATGTATGCGTCAAGAGATGGGTGAGCGTCACGTCACGCGCGCAGTTGTTTGGCAATACAGTGGGTAGTTGCTGTGTCAACGACAGCTCACCACGGCTCACCAATGCCAGCGCAGCGGTGGCTGTGACGATTTTGGTGATTGAGGCCACATCATAGACGGTCTGCGCACGTACCAGCGGCGCTGTTGTCGTGTATTCATAGTGACCATGCGCCACCACGTGCATACCAGTGGGCGCATCGGCACGCCACCAGCCGACCACGGCACCCGGCGTAATTGAGCGCATGATTGCGTTGTCAATGGACGCATACACCGCATCAGACATCATCACGGCTTTGGTGCACATACAGGACGCACGGTCAACCAGTTCGCAGCATCAACATTCACGCCGACCAACTCACCACGTCCCGTGGTATAGCGCTTTATGTCGTATGGACCACTCGCATGATCCCACCAATTCCCCTGCGCATTCGCCGCAACGTTACTTGTCATGCCATACAGGGTGCGCCACGCATTACCAGCGTGTGGTTCGTAGGCGTTTCGCCGCACACCACGGTGTTGTTCGAACGCATTATTACGCACAAAGAGGCTGATTGCGGGTAACTGGGTGCTCTGACTGCGCACACTTACACCGACATCACCGGCAACAAACGCCGTACATTGAATTGCCCCGGTAATATCAGCACTACTTTCGAGTTGCAAATTCGGTCCTGATTGATTTGTCAGGATTGATCCGTTCATGTCAAACGCTACCTGCGTATCGCTCCCACTCATCTTGACGGCAACGGCAGGTGCGCCGTCCGCCTGTGTATTGGGGCCAATGCGTGACGACTGAATGCGAAACGCATTGTTGTAGGTGTAGGTGGCACTGATGGCGGCACCATAGGGGAGTTGATTATCTCGCATCGTGCTGTTTTCGAACGTAAATGCGCTATCACGGAGCTGGATGTGCCCCAAATTGTTGTTCAGTTGTACCTCGCGCAAAATAACGCTGGCTTGTTCGGCCATAATCAGCGTCGTCGTACCACCGCCACGACTGATGAGCGTTCCCAGCAAAATAACATCGCCACCTGCACGCACAAACATCCCACCCCACGCTTGGCCATCGCTGGTAATACGCACAGGATTGGAGCTACTCCCCAATGCACGCACATTGCCGTCAACATAGAACGACGTGCCCGGGGCCATGAAGACCGTCGTATTCGGCTCAATAATCAGGGTTGCACCTGGGTCAACCACAACGTCATACACCACGCGCTTTTCGCCGCTCCACCGCACTTCACCACGAATCAACTCAATGGGTACAGGGGTGGCCGTGGGGGTAGCCGTGGGTTCGGGGATGGCGGTTGGTGGCGGCTCAGTGACCGGTGGACTACTATTTTCTTCGGTATTTGCACCCTCTTCAGAGGTTGTTTCTTCACCGCTGGCATCTTCATTGGGGGTCGTATCAATGCCGGGCGTATCCATGTCTGCGTCTGCCGCCGTCGGTTCTTCAACCGGTGGCAACTCAGTGGGTACTGCCATTATTATCTCGGCGGTCGCCGTCTGTTC
>VGPG01000134.1 GCA_016875555.1 Chloroflexota bacterium
CACCGAGTCGCACCGTCACGCGCACAGGAACAGCCACGCCACGCAACACGGATGAGCCGGTGACCAAGACCGTCTTCGTCTTGCGGATGAGCACGCAGACCGCCGTAGTACGGTTGACGGCAACTGCACAGGCAGTGACACGAACACAAGTTGCCCGCCTTACCCAGACGAGTGTGGCCTTCATCATGCAGACCCAGACGCAACTCCTCGTCAATAATCAACGCACGGCCACGAGCCTCGCCCAAACACAAATCGCTCTGGTTGATCGGCTGACACGCACGGCCGAAATCATCAATGGTAGCCCATCACGCACGCGCACGCCCACTGCAACACATACCCGTACCGCAACGGTGTCGCGCACGGCAACACAAAGCGTCACGGCGAGTCGTACGGCCACAGTAACCCGTACACGCACGGCAACGCACACCATCACTCCATCGCGCACACCAACGGCGGTTCCGCTGCAAGCAAGTGCAGTGACCATCACACAAACGATTAACGATATTGCCATGCATAGTGCTGAGACGGTGGTATACGCACTCCGCAGTGGTACTGCAAATGGCGGGGTAACGGCGCAGCTAACCGCACATGATGCCACAACGCTGGCCACGCAACAAACTGTGCCACTGGCGTTTCAACAGGCGGTTCGCATTGAACAAAACGTCAATCGCCCATCACAGTATGTCGTGGTAGGCCGCATCAACCACAAAGAGATTGGCGTGCAGATCTTTGATAATCAATCTGGGAGTTTGGTGGATGTGGGATTTTGGAGCTACCCGACCACACATACGCCAAGTGCCCTGCTGGTCAGTGGACGGTATATATACATCGGGTTAAGTATCAACGACCCCGCACTTACCCCACGCACGCAAGGACAACTCATCGTGGTGGATATCAGTCAGCCAAATACGCCGCGCGTTGTCGGCACGCCGACACCCCTCACCGGACCACCGCTCCACATCATCAGCATTGACCGCAGTGAATTCCGTATTGTGGTGGCTGGGAAAGATGCTCCTGCACCCACCACTCGTGGCTACATACAAACGATGCTCCTCAATAACGGTCGCGTCACAAATCAGTCAACGGTCATCAGCACCGGGAGCCTGATTTACGATATTGCCAGCATAAGTAGTGTGAGTGGCATGCAACGCACCCATCGTCTCTACGCTGTAGCGCGCAGTTTTGTCTATGTGCTGGCCATCGACGAACGTACATTGCAAATAAGCGTGTCGAGTAGCTTTGACCAATCAGGCTATGAATACACCGCCATCCATCTCTCGCCGGCAGGATCGTACCTGTATGCCATAGCCCATGATCCGGTGATTAACCTGAGCATATTGCTCGGATACGATGTCCGTACAACCCCACGCGTAAGTGGGTACATTAACACCGGCATCGATAATGCGCATTCATTGTTGGGCGGGGCACAGAAGTTATTCGTTGCGAATACGACCACTCTGCTGTCTACCAAATCGCTCACGGTCTTCAGCGGTGCACGGCATATCACGACGCTTGACGTACGCTAGAATTCTCGTTTCTGGGCACAATAGCCAAATTCTGCCGTATATTCCTATACAAAGGCACCATTGCGTCATCATCGTGAATTCCGTACAATACGACCATGCACAAAGAAGACTTTTTCACTCACTATTTGCTTGATACTGCGTGGGATGAGATGTGCCGCCCAGACGGGAGTGCACGTAATCATTATGTCGAATTAATGAAACGCATGCAGCAAATCACCCCGCAAGAGCTCAAACAACGACAACAAGTCGCCGATGACACCTTTTTGGCGCAAGGGGTGACCTTCACGGTCTACGGCCACGAAGCAGGCACCGAAAAAATCTTTCCATTTGACTTGATTCCACGCATCATCACCGACCGTGAATGGCGACGTGTTGAGCAGGGGTTGACGCAACGCATCACCGCGTTGAACATGTTTTTGCACGATATTTATCATGATGAGCACATCTTGCGTGATGGTGTTGTTCCACGCGACTTGGTCTACAGCTGTCGACACTATCGTCGCGAGATGCGCGGAGTCTCGGTACCGCAGGGCATCTATATCAACGTAACGGGATCCGATCTGATTCGACTACCGAACGGCGAATTTGTCGTCCTCGAAGATAATTTGCGCGTGCCAAGTGGCGTATCGTACATGCTGGTCAATCGCCAGATGAGCAAGCAGGTTTTTCCGCAGTTGTTTGACCACTACAACGTACAATCGGTTGAGCAATATGGTCAAATGCTCCTCAGCACCTTGCGGTCGCTCGCCCCACACACCAACGAACCGAACATTGTCCTTTTGACACCAGGGTCATATAATTCGGCCTACTTTGAACACACCTATCTTGCACGTCAGATGGGCATTCAGCTCGTCGAAGGTCGCGACCTGGTCATCCACAACAATACGGTGTACATGCGCACCACCAGTGGCCTACAAAAGGTGGACGTGATTTATCGACGCATTGACGATGATTTCATTGACCCCCTGGTCTTCCGACCGGATAGTGTCTTAGGGGTGCCCGGATTGATGCACGCCTATCGGGCCGGCAATGTGGCCATTGCTAATGCACTGGGTACAGGTGTTGCTGACGACAAGGCACTATATGCCTATGTGCCAGCCATGATTAAGTACTACAGTGGGCAAGAACCAATCATCAACAATGTTGAAACGTACTTGCTGAGTGACGCCCAACAACGCCAATACGTACTTGATAATTTGGAATCACTTGTGGTCAAAGCGGTAGGCGAATCGGGTGGATATGGCATGTTGATTGGCCCACAAAGCACGGCGGCCCAACGTGCTGAATTTGCGGCACGAATCACCCAAGAGCCACGCGGATATATTGCACAGCCCACCCTGCAGCTCTCGCGTGCACCATGCATCATTGACGGTCAACTTGAGGCGCGGCACGTCGATTTGCGGCCGTATATTTTATACGGCGATCGCGTGACGATTGTCCCAGGCGGGCTGACGCGCGTTGCCTTGACACGTGGATCGCTGGTGGTGAACTCGTCACAAGGGGGCGGGAGCAAAGATACTTGGGTGTTGTACGCAGATACGGAGTGAGCCCGCATATGGCCATGCTAAGCCGTGTCGCCGACTCACTCTACTGGATGAGTCGCTATCTCGAACGAACAGAACACACTGCCCGCCTGCTTGATGTCACACAACATCAACTCATCGACGTGGATGCCACTGCTTCGCAACAACGGTGGCACCGCTTGTGGCAAGCACTTCACTACAACGAAGCCATGGCTGGTAGTCATCAGCCGGCACCGATTGTTGAGCTGTTCACGGCAGATGGGCAATATCCCGATTCACTGGTGGCCACCATCACCGCAGCGCGCGAGAATGCCCGTCAGGTGCGTGAACATATTTCGTCAGAAATGTGGGAACAAATTAATCGCCTCTATCTCGACATCCGTCAACAGGTACAAGGACAACGCTGGCAACAAGCGGCACATCGCTTTTATGGTATGGTCAAATCAGGGTCGCACCTTTTTCAGGGGATTACTGATGCCACGATGATTCATGATGAAGGGTGGAACTTCATCCAAATTGGTCGTGCACTCGAACGCGCCAATAACACGGCGAGTTTGTTGCACAGCCATCTACGCATTTTGCAGCCCACAGGGTACGAACAAGGCGCGCATCATGCAGAGTGGGTGGCACTCCTCAAGATGTGTACGGCATTCGAAGCCTACTGTAAAGTACATACCCCCGAAGTAACACCAACACGCATGATTCAATTTGTGGTCTATGATGCGGTGTTTCCTCGTTCAATACGGTTTTGTGCGAACAGCATCCACGAGTCTACGGTGGCCATTGGCGCCAAACACACGCATGGCCATGCACAACGCATCCAACGTGTGACCGGGCAATTCCAAGCCATGCTTGAGTACGGCGGTGTCGATGATGCGTTATCGACGCTAGCGCATAACATTGTGAACGTCCAACAAGGGTGTAGCCAGATTGGCGCAGTACTCCACGAAGTACATATTGACTACACCATCGATAGCGCGTTGAGCAACTAAAGGGCCCCCATGAAGCATCACATCTTCCACGATACCGTCTTTTCGTATGATCATCCTGTGCGCGAAAGTATCATGGAGGTGCGGTTACAACCGCGCGACGACGAACGCCAGCGCTGCCATCACTTTCATTTGACCGTTACACCGCGCACCATGATTTATTCGTTTGCTGATGCACTCGGTAATCACATCCATCATTTCAATATTACCGTGCCGGTCACATCACTCGTCGTGCGTGCAGAGTCAACGGTTGAAGTATTGGCCTGCCCCACACTCCCAGCCCAACTCCCACCCACCAGTTGGCAGGTACTCGATAATCTGCACAACGACCCGCTGTTCGACATGGTACTGCCCAGTCAATACGCGCACCCATCAGCACTCCTGACGGCATTCATGCAACGGCATCGGATTGTGCGTGGAGCAGATCCACTCTCTACGGTTCTCACCGTGTCTGCCCTACTCTTTGACACAATTACCTACACCCCACAATCAACCAGCGTTGATTCACCGATTGATGTGGTCTTGACCCAACAAAAAGGTGTGTGCCAGGATATCACGCATGTCATGATTGCCATCTGTCGAGCGCTCGGTATTCCTAGTCGCTATGTAAGTGGCTATCTGTATCATCGGCGCGACGATCAAGATCGCTCACAATCTGATGCCACGCATGCCTGGCTTGAAGTCTGGTTGCCCAAACTCGGTTGGGTTGGTATTGATCCGACGAATCGCATCTTGGCCGGTGAACGCCACATTCGCATGGCGTTAGGGCGTGATTATGCTGATGTTCCGCCGACCCGTGGCGTCTATCGTGGTCAGGCGAACGAACACCTACACGTGGTCGTGTCCGTCAATGATGCCAATCTCCATACCCAGGCACCACCACCAGTACGACCAAGTTGGCCGACAGCGACACAGCCGCAACAGCAACAGATGCAACAGCAACAATGAGAATGATTTGTATGTATTAATTAATTTATACATCTCGTTTTGCGGTACATAGATAGTTTATTTCGTTACCAAATTGTAAATTACCGAACTACAACGGCAATTCAAATGATGCTATACTTATGATAATATTCGCGCCCAATGGTGTGTGATAAAGAAGAGGTTTCAGATGCGACATAGATTCACATGGCAAATCATCCTCGTAGCAGTGCTACTCGTGATATTGCCGTCATGTGCATTTGGCACGCGCTCAACGCCAACTCAGGCAACCGGTGGTTCATCCACACGGACGTCGTCCGCAGTGGCGTACCTGATTGAGAACAATCCTGAAGTGCAGACATGTATTAACAACAACATTGCACGTCTCAAAGAGATTCAAAGTAACGGTGATTTGGCACTTGAAAACAGCACCATCGAGAATAGTGCCAATTTGCTCAACCAAGCTATCTTCATGAAAAATTGGGTAACGATTTACACCATCAACATGGAGCCACTGACCATGAGTGCTCCCTGTAATTTCGATGAAGTGGCGGCCAATCTTGATGCACGTGTTAGCGACGAAAACAAAGCACAACTCAAGGCACTGATTGACGTTGCCCCTGATATCACACGCTACCGCAACCTGGTATCTGGTCTGGCAGTCTTCGTGGCCACCGACGAGGAGCTTGACACGTATCGCGCAGCGGTCGCTGCTAGCGGTGAAGATACCAGTCAAGTCGTCAACATCAGCGAAGAGCTCAGCAAAATCCAAGCACAACGCGAAGAGGTCGAAGCTCAGATTGCGGCCATTGACGCCCAGTTGAAGAATGTACCAGTCAGCACACCGGCAGCACGTGTAGCCATCAAAGCACTCGGGCAGCTCAACAACAACAACGCCATCGCAACTGCAATGGCACAGATCAATGTGCAACTCATTGCCATGAGTCGCCAGCTTGAAACCTTGAACGAGCAAGCGGCCATTCAAAGTGACTACATTGCCCTCCAAAGCACTGCCATTGCGTTGCTCAATCAGCGTAATAGTCTGCTCCAACAAGAAGTAGCCCTACAAAGCGCTGCGTTGGCACAGATGGGTGGCACGACCGATAATTCAAACAACACCTTTGAGAATCGGGTGATGTACCACATCAGCTTCTTGTTCCCGCTCAAGGTGCAGACGCTCGAAGACTATCACACCAACACCAGTGAGCGGATTGCTTCACTCTCAACTCTCGTTGGTGCTGAGGTGACTGCTACTCCGGCTGCGGGCGAATAACGATCACAGACAACGCACCCCCGTGATGCTGTAGCATCACGGGGGTGCGTTGTGTATACGCGACCTATGGCTACGGCTTTATTTCATAAATCACTACATCACCATCACGGAAGACCTCGGTCGCCACCGTATCAAAGACAGCAAATCCTGATTCGCCGTAGAGAGTACGCTCGGCATTGCCCACATAGATATACCGCACGCGGTACTGACGCAGCAGCTCTTGGACGCGTGCTGCATCCCCGCTCGTATACATCGTCCAAACATCTTGTTCACGGATACCAATCTGATCATTTGCTTCAGGATGACCGCCACGCCATTGCCCCTCATGACCGGGCCATCCCATGATAGTAGGCAAACCGGTGGCCGCAGAGACACCACCAACACCGATCCCCTTCATGTCGTACTGCCCATCAACTCCCTCGACAATGACACTCCCCTTGGGTGCGTTATCGCGGAGCCACTGAATGGATGCCGTACCGCCACTGATGAAGTCACGCGGGGTGCTCCCGGCCAACGACCACTCACCACCCTGGACGATAGACTGACCGAGTGTCGCTGCCGGATACACGGCGGCGGCGCCCATCAACGGCACCATACATACCACAAGTGCCATGCGCCAGCGCAACGTGGCGTGTTGCCAGAGATACCACGCGGCCACAACCGCACAAATACTCCAGATACCCCACACCTGATAATAGAATTTAAACACGGTGTTCATCCGTGAGCTAAATGTGTCACGGATATAGACAATATCGACCGCAAGCGTCAGAATACTTGCCAATGCAACCGCACCGAACCAAACGGCCATACTCGGAGCAACATCACTGCGACGAAATGCAATGTGCAACAACAACGCCGTGAGCGGAACAGCCGTCAACGTGACAAACCCTGTGAATGCCCCGATGACACCAATCACCAGGGTTGCTAACAACAAACCGCGTTCGAGACGATCGCGACACACATGCGCCACCGCCAGCAAGATTGGCACGATGAAGAGTCCGAACATGATGAACAGACCATGGAACTCGGTACGCGATGGTGCTAATCCGAAAAACTGCGACAACGTGCTGACCACCGGTATGTCAACCAATGGTGGCGCATCGCCAACCAACGAATGAAAGGTGGAATGAAATGGCAAGTAACTGACGTACGATAATCCGA
>VGPG01000135.1 GCA_016875555.1 Chloroflexota bacterium
GAGTTGCGTGACCTTGAGCGGCCCCACTTGGCGCAACAGACTCAGGTGCCACAAGGCCTGTTCGAGGCGGGCACGACTCTCTTCACTGGCCTCGTCAAGTGGTATCCAGGTGCGCACGGTGACCGGGCGATTGGTGTCGTACTGATAGTCTGGGCCATCAGCCCCATGGATAACTGGCTGATCGACGGCGACACCGCCGTTATAGCCAAACTGCGCCATCAGTTCACTCACGGACTCGACAGCCTCAGCTTCGACTTCAACACTACATTCCAACCAGGCCATAGATTTATGCTTTCCAGCGCGTTCCCTGCGCACTATCCTCGAGGGTTACCCCAAGGTCACTCAAGCGGTTACGCACCATATCAGACAACTGGTATTGCTTGGCCTTGCGCAACTCGGCACGCAGTTCGATGAGCAACTCAATGAATGGCGCTGCCTCGGCCACCTTGCTGGGACCAGATTCGAGCGTCAAACCGAGCACCCCACACAACGTGTGAAGCTCCGCTTGTGCGGCAGTGAATGCGGCACCTGCAACGCCGGCATCACGAGCCACATTGATTGCACGTACCAACTCGAAGAGTGTGGCAAGCGCCACCGACGTGTTCAAATCATCGTCCATGGCAGCAACAAACGCAGGACGTGCGGCTGCGGTTGCGTCAACAAGGCGTTGCACGGCCTCACCAGAGGTGATGGTGCCCGTGGCAGGCGCCAATGCGCCACGAATACGCTCGAGTTTGCGCTCTTGGTCGGCCACAATGTCGACACCATAGGCAAGTGGATTGCGGTAGTAACTTGACAACACGACGAGACGCAACGCATCTGCGGGATGCTCATTCAAAAAGTCGCGGATCGTCACGACGTTGCCCAACGACTTCGACATCTTCTCCAGTTTATACGTACCGTCGGCCAGTTTCGTCTGAATTTGCAACATGCCGTTATGAATCCAGTGACGTGCAAACGTCTTGCCTGTCAAGCTCTCGCTCTGCGCAATTTCGTTTTCGTGATGCGGAAAGACCAGGTCGTTGCCGCCACCGTGTATGTCAATCTCTTCGCCGAGGTGGTCAAGGCTCATGGTAGAACATTCAATGTGCCACCCGGGACGTCCTGGCCCCCATGGACTCGGCCAGGCTGGCTCACCCGGTTTGGCCCCCTTCCACAGCGCAAAGTCACCTGGGTGTTCTTTGCGTGCATCCACATCAAAGCGCGTTCCTGACACCATATCGCTCAGGCTCCGCCCCGACAAACGCCCGTAATCAACATCTTTGGCCACGCGGAAGTAGACGTCACCATCTGCTGCGTATGCGTACCCCTTGCTGATGAGTTGTTCTATGAAGGCGATAATTTGTGGCATGGATTCCGTCACACGCGGATACACGGTCGCTGGCAAGATGTTCAACGACACAAGATCCTCGCGGAATTCGTTGACGTAGCTCGACGCCAACTCAACCGGATCACGGCCGAGGTCGTTGGCCCGGTTGATGATTTTGTCATCTACATCGGTAAAATTCACCACATGCATGACCTGCAATTGGCGGAACTCAAGATAGCGACGCAACACGTCAAACACCATGGCTGACATGGCGTGACCGATATGCGCACGGTCGTACACCGTGACTCCACACACATACATGCGAATCAAACCTGGAGTAATTGGGCGCAATTCATCGGTGGCCCGTGTCATCGTGTTATAAAGACGAATCGTCATACGATCTATCCCTTCGTTCTTGGTCGCTCAAGTCCTCAACACTTTGAGCATCTGACTCAAGCTGCTGCCATATGGGTGAATGTAATTGTTTGTTGTGCAACTGCACATGCTGATGATGATGATTGACGGTGTGTACCTCGAGTTGATCAATCCGTGACTCCAACTCCAAGATGATGTCACGCAGCTGTCGCAACATGTCACCTTCGGGGTCCGGAAGTTGTTCGACTCGACGACTCTCGCCTGTAATCGGATCGCGCGTCGCAACGATACGTGCGGGCACACCGACTGCAGTACTATATGGCGGCACATCCTTGACCACCACCGCGCCACCTCCGATACGCGCACCTTTTGCAATCGTGATATCGCCTAGCACGCTTGCACCGACACCAACGATGACGTCATCTTCGAGCGTCGGGTGGCGCTTGCCCGATTGTTTACCCGTCCCGCCCAACGTCACCCCTTGATACAGCATAACGCCATTACCGATCTCGGCTGTCTCACCGATGACGGTACCCATCCCGTGATCAATAAAAAAACCCTCACCAATCGTGGCACCGGGATGTATTTCGATACCAGTCAAAAACCGCGATAGCTGCGAGATAACACGTGGCACGAACGGTATACGCCAACGCCACAATCGATTCGCAATCCGGTGAAAGATGATCGCGTGCAATCCTGGATAGAGCAGTACTTCAGCGAGATTTGATGCAGCCGGATCATTACGAAAAATGGCATCAATGTCAGCCCGCACGCTGCGGATAAATTTAGCCATACTTAGGCATCCGTGCTCGATGCTGGAGATGTGGGAGTTGGTGCAGGCGTACTGCTTGTCGAAGCAGTCGATGCAGCCGATGTGGTGTCGACAGTTGCCGCCCCTCCCTCACTATTGCCAGCACTTGATTCTGAAGCTGAGGTTGACGATGCCGTGGACGACGATTCACCGCCACTCTTGTAATCGGTGATGTGCCAACCGCTTCCTTTGAAGACAATACCGGCAGGTTGAAGCACCCGACGCACGCTACTCTGACAGCTTGGACACGAGCGCAACGGTTCATCGTGAAACGATTGAAACTTTTCAAATTGCACTTGACATGTGTCACACGCATACACGTACGTTGGCATACACCCGCCTCCAAAATCACTGTTACAAAACCGCTTCAACAGACAATAAAAATACGCGTCAATACATCAGCGTATACCGCTATTGTAATTGATTCAACTGCGTCGGGCAACCACATCACGATAGGCAAATGTATGAGTTTCATCAGAAATCATGCGGACAACGACTTCCGGGGTTGCATGCCAGGCTGCACATGCCCGTATCGTCGCTAGTATTTCTGCATGCATCTGCGGATCAGGCGCTACGCCTGGTTCAAAATGCAACGAGATGATTTCGAAAAATCCCTTGCCACGATGTGCTTTGCAATCTGCGCGACCGACGAGTCGATCATGGTACAAAATTGGCAACGTAAAATATCCGTATTGGCGTTTGGGGGCAGGCGTATAGCACTCAATTCGATACTGAAAGTCAAAGAGTTCCTCGGCACGTTGCCGATGCCACACAATCGGGTCAAACGGCGACAACAACGTCGTATGCCGCACCGGCAAATCACCGTGTAACAATGCCAGATGGTCGACATGAACATAGGCCGCACCAGGCAATTCGTTGATTTCTACAGGGATTAACGTGCCACGATCAACCAGCTCCGCAAACAACAAACGCTTCGACTTGTATTCGGATGAATACTTACCGCCCATGCGGTAATAGTCGCTTATCCAGCGCTCATGGGCCACCCCGAGCGCGCGTACCGCATTTGCAATTTGGAGTAACTGTGCCTCATGGTACGTAGGTGCATCGTCATCATGCCAATCGGGGCGATAGTGGTGGACAGACGTGTAAATACGTTGAAACTTCTCGCGGTGCGCAATCGAAACGTCTCCGAGGAAGAAGAGGGCTTCCAGAATGCGCTTTGCTGGCGACCAATCCCACCATGTACCACGCCCTCCACGAGGTTGGTTGAAATCTGCAGGTCGGACAGTGCGACGATCGTGCAATTCCGCGCGTATATGTGCGGTTAATTCTGGATGACTTTCGAGGGTACGTAGTGCCCAACGTCGTGTATGCGGGCGGTCTGGAGCTCGAATCAAGGCACGTTGCGCTGGCCACCACGACCGCGGCATAAAACTCGCTTCGTGCACCCACGCCTCGAATATATGTTGGTCGCGCAACGCGTCATCAAGCCATGTCGTTGGATATGCGCCTAATCGACTCCACAACACAAAATACGGACTACGGTTGACTACGGCTATTGTGTCGATTTGCAAGATACCCATGCGCTCGATGGTCTGCACCACATCAGTAGGAGTCGCATCATGCCGTGTTGTTGCAAGTCCTTGTGCAGTTATCAACATGCGACGAGCACGTTCACGCGGGATTTGTGTCGGCATAGCCACTCACCTATTTCATTCGATCAGACACGCCTTGACTGACGCTACGCACAGGAACATGGCATGACGCCGTTCTAACCAAACTCTCTATTTGTGCGCACGCACGAACTATTATAATATCGTTGTTATTATTTCGTCTGTATGAAGGATTTTTGCATGAGCAACCAAAAATCGCGCGGTCGTGCGGTCAATACCACCACGAAAAAATCATCGTCTGGAATCTACTATATCGTCATCGCCGTTGTAGCACTGCTCGGCATCGGTGCCGTGGTCTATTCACAGATGAGCGGTGGTGGTTCGTCAACATCAGCAAGTGGTGTCGAAGGTGCAGTGCCCCTTCCTCGTGATTCAAGCATTCCAATGGGCCAAACCGACGATGGCCGTTACTATCTCGGCAATGCAGATGCTCCAATAACGCTGGTCGAATACGCAGATTTCCAGTGCCCGGGATGTGCCTACTATGCTACCTCGGTATCAAGTAAGTTTCAACGCGACTATGTTTTGACTGGCAAAGTGCGGGTGATCTATCAAGACTTCCCCCTGTCGAGTCACGCAAACGCAATTCCAGCGGCAGTCGCCGCACGCTGTGCAGGTGAACAAGGGATGCTCTCGTTCTGGCAAATGCACGACATGATCTTCCTCAATCAGCGTCAGTGGTCAGGGCTCCCCAAAGATAAAGTTGCTGGTCAGTTTTTGACGTATGCCAAGCAAATCAATCTCGACACAGAGGCATTTTCACAGTGTGTAGCAGTGCCAGAAGTCGAGCGCAAAGTTCGTGAGTTCCAAAAGGATTCATTGGGACTAAATCTGCCCGGAACTCCTTCGTTTGCGGTGAACGGTGAAGTGCTTGACATGAGTAGTGCACAGACCATCGAAGATATGGATGTCATCGTGCGTAATCGCATTGATTCATTGCAACCATAACCACATATTCTCCTACTCGAGCGCACGACCACTCAATGAGTGGTCGTGCCTCTGTTTGTAGCCCCATCTTGTTGATTTTTGGCGTGATGTACCCCCGGTTGATTGACACAAGGCATGTGTCAAGGCTATAATCACCCATTAGTACGTTCTTTGCGAACACAATGTCACATCACGACACGGAGGCAACATCATCGTGCGAAACCGCGAAACGGTACCTTTAATTTTCATCATTTTGGTGACCGCGCTCAGCGCGTGGATTTCATTTGCTCCAGGCGATCAATGGCTTGGGCGCGATGTGAGTGTCCGACTTGGTTTGGACCTACAGGGTGGCACCCAAGTACTCATGAAAGCCGACGGCGTGGTTGACAGCGAACTCATGCAAACCGCTGCCACCGTCATCGAGCGCCGTGTGAACGGACTCGGTGTGAGCGAAGCAGTTATTCAGCTCTCCGGCGATGATCGCATTATCGTTGAGTTACCGGGTGTCAGCAATCCGGAACAGGCCATTGAGACACTACGTGGCACTGGCCGTCTCGAATTCATCGACACCAAGGGCGCGTTTTTGCAAGAGGGCACACTGGTACGCACCTCGGGCAATCCGAATCCCGTTATTCCTGGTGTAGACCCGAATGCGGAACCAGACCCAGAAAATCCTGCACCAACCCTTCCCGAAGAAATTTACGAGAGCATCACGGATGGCCGTGACCTCGATACGCGTCAAGTAGCACTGCGTGTGGCCACTGACAGCGTATCGGCACGTCCTGCAGTGACGTTCGCATTCCTCGGACAATCTGCGAATAGCTTGGCTACCTTCTCGGCCGCAAACATTCAACGGCCGATGTGTATTGTGCTCGACAACATCGTTTTCAGCTGCCCTGTCATTGAGGCAGCATTGGTTGGTGGAAGCGGTGAAATCACCACGAACACACAAGAAGACGCTGAGCGCATTTTGAATCAGCTCAAATATGGATCACTGCCCATCACGTTGAATGTTGAATCAAGTCGCACCGTGTCAGCAACACTTGGCGCCAACTCGGTGCAAGCCAGTGTGATTGCGGGGTTTGTCGGGTTGTTGATTGTCGGACTATTCATGATTTCCTACTATCGCATGCCCGGCGTATTGGCAACAATCGCACTCATCATCTACTCCGTGGTTATTTTTGCCATTCACAAGTTCATCCCCATCACGCTCACGCTCTCCGGTATCGCCGGCTTCATCTTGTCAATTGGATTGGCCGTTGATGCAAACGTCTTGATCTTTGCCCGCATGAAGGAAGAACTGCGAGCCGGTCGTTCGCTTGGACGAGCCATCGAGACCGGGTTCGAAGATGCTTGGCCCGCCATCCGCGATTCAAGCGCGTCCACATTGATTACGAGCACTATTCTGTTCGTCTTCGGCAATAGCTTTGGTGTGAGTATCATCAAGGGGTTTGCTCTGACGCTTGCGCTCGGCATGTTGTTGAATTTGTTCACCGCCGTGGTCGTGACGCGCACATTTTTGCGCATCACCTCACGCTTCTCCTTTGCTCAGGCACCATGGTTGTACGAAGCAGGTAGTACCGTCGATTCTGATGCACGCAATCAGCGTACAGCCTAAATGATGAGGATCATGAACGTATGAAAAACATTGTCGGATTACGCTATCTCTGGTTTTTAATTTCGATTGTCATCATCATTCCTGGTGCCATCTTTTATGCATTGTTTGGTCTACGGACTGGCATTGACTTTGCAGGTGGCGCATTGTGGGATATCCACTTTCCTGGTAAGCAGTTGTCTGACCTCAATTCTGATGCCATTAGCGATGTCTTTGCTGCGAATGGATTTGAGGGAGCGCAGGTCCAGTTAAGTACCGTAACCGTCAATGGAGATCCAATGGCGTCCGCTGTTGTCCGCACCAAAGAATTAAGTGCCACCGATCCCGAGCAGCAGCAAATCGCCGTGACCGAAGCCCTCAAAGCGACGTTCGGTGATGCGCGCCGTGAGTCGTTGCAAAGCGTCGGTCCTACCGTGAGTGCTGAAGCCACGCAGAGCGCCATGATTGCCGTGGCTGGCGCAAGTCTGGCCATCTTGTTCTATTTGACGGCCGCCTTCCGACGCGCCCCCAATCCGTTCCGTTATGGTGTGTGTGCAGTCATTGCCATGCTCCACGACGTGCTGGTGGTGCTTAGTGTAGCCGCAATTCTCGGGTACGTCATGGGTCTCGAGGTAGACGCGTATTTCTTGACCGCATTGCTTACTATCATTAGTTTCTCGGTGCACGATACCATCGTCGTCTTCG
>VGPG01000136.1 GCA_016875555.1 Chloroflexota bacterium
TCAATCCAGCCGAGTGTGCGCATTACGACGAACGAAGGAATCAATCCTAATGCGCCGGGTACCATGAGCGTCGCGATCAAAAATGCAAAGAGAATATCACGTCCTGGGAAGCGGAATTTAGCAAAACCATAGCCAGCTAACGAACAAAAGAATAGAACAGCTATAGTATGCAAACTTGCAATCGAAAGACTATTGAATACTGCTGTCCAAAAGTACGGCAGACTTCCTTGTGACAAGAGTTCGGTATAGTTCTGCATCCACGAATTGCCGAAAAACAACGGTGGCGGAATCTTCAAGATATCAACAGTGCGATACGTCGAAGTTACCAACATGTAGTAAAACGGGAACGCAGAGACCGTAGCAAATATCGCCAAAAAGCCGTACAGCAAACTCATGGCAAACGGACCAGCAAAGCGGTCGCGATTGCGCCGATTACGAGAAATTGCGCTCGTGGCCATTGCTTAATCCTCCGTTGGATTCTGTCCGCGCCAGCGGTTATACGTATATGAGAAGATAACGATGATGAAAAATAGAATAAACGACATCGCTGAAGCGTAGCCGAACCCACTCTTCGAACCTGTATTGTACTTAAAAGCAGACCAGTAGAGCTGCATCATTGCCGTCAAACCCGCACGATCGGTCCCACCAGGTGCAGATGACTGAGTGCCGCCCGCTAGCATGACTGGAATGTCAAAGTTTTGCATGGCACCGATAATTGATGTGACAACTTGGAAGAGGATGACACCAGACATCAATGGCATGGTAATGCGGAAGAAAATGTCGCGTGTTTCAGCACCATCAACACGTGCTGCTTCATAAAGTTCTGGATTAATTGACTGTAAACCTGCTAAGAAGATGATCATTGAATAGCCGGTCCACTGCCACACAGTAACTGCTGCAATGGATGGTTTGAGCCAGTCAGCTGACCCAAGCCAGTCAACCCCTGGTACGCCAAACAGCGACAAAAAGTAGTTGAACATACCATACTGCTTACCAAACAGCGACGTGAACAGAATACCCACTGCAACCGCTGATGCCACGAACGGCATGAAATATGCGGCACGGAAGAAATCTTTGAACCGTATGTACCCACTGTTGATAATAAACGCCAGTACTAGGGCCAAAAGCAATTGAGGTGTTGTAGCACCGAAGAAGAGCCATACAGTGTTGTAAATTGCCTTCCACCATACTTCATCAGCGGTGAAAAGCTTGATGTAGTTGTTTAAACCAACCCATTGCATGGGTGAAATGCCGTCCCACTGATGAAATGACAGCCAAACGCCATACAAGAGTGGGAAGAGTCCGAATACCGCATACAACAAATAGAATGGACTGACAAACAAATAAGCCCAGGCATTCCGTTTTGCTTCTTTGCGGAGTGTACGCTGGTCTTGCGCACGTTGTTCGGCTGATGAAAACGTCGTTGTAGACATGAGCACCTCGCATGTAAGGGGGATGATGGGTAGGTAAATGGGGAATCAGCAGGAGAGGTACCCTCTCCTGCTGATTTAAGCGAATGATTACGGGGTGGCGCCTTCGATGGCCTTGAGAGCCTCGGCCTCGGCGTCCTTGATTGCTTGAACTGGGTCCTTACCCTCGTTCATAACCTTGGCCATCTCGGCGTTGACGATGTCGTCAGCCTGGAGGTCGTATGGGCTACGAACGATTGAGGCCACGTTGTCAGCAATGTTTGCCCACATACGGAATGCACGCTGGCCGCCGAAGAACTCGACTGGCTCGTCGTACAACGGATCTGCCCAAGCTGGCTTGTAGGCTGGGAACACACCGGTCGGCTTAAACATTGCGTTCTGGCCTTCGGCTGAACAACATGCCCATTGCACGAAGTCCCATGCCAACTCAGCGTTCTTGGTCTGCTCTGGAATGGCACAGAATGAACCACCCCAGTTGTAGCTGGCCTCAGGAGCTGGGACGATGCGCCACTTGCCAACCGTTTGAGGTTGTTCACGTGTCAAACCACCCTGCATCCAACATGCGATGACCATTCCCAAGAATGCGTCGTTCTTAACACCAGTGGCCCAGTCAGCGCCCCACCAGTCAATGTCGGCGTCGAGCTTCTGCTTGCGGAAGTCAGCAGCCAACTGAGCTGGGCGGGTGGCCTTCTCTTCGATCAACACCTTCATGCCGTCGAAGTAACCTTCACCACCTTGGCGCAAAGCACCACCGTAGATGTCGGTTGCAGCATCGGCAACCATCTTGGTGGCGCCGCCGCTCTTCTCAGCAACTTGGGCTGCGATTGCAAAGAAGTCTTCCCACTTCTTGCCCTTGGTGTGTGAGAACAACTCTTCAACAGCCTCTGGCTCGCTTGGCAAGCCCATCTTCTCCATCAGGTCAGTGCGGTACCATACGCCGGCAGGACCGATGTCCCATGGCATGGCTACCAAACGACCGTCTGAAGTTGAACCCTGTGTCCACTTGTAGGCGACCATGTCCTTCTCGTACTTGCCACCATCGAATGGGGCAGCCTTGAGGTCGACCAAACCACCCTTGGCGGTGAAACCACCAACGCGACCGATTTCGAGTGAGGCGATGTCAGGTGCGCCTGAGCCTGAGGCGAATGAGGTGAGGAGCTTGTCGTGTGAGTCAGCGAAGGGAGTGTTTACGAAGGTTACCTTTGCGCCGCGATTGAGCTTGTTGTACTCATCGGCCCAAATTTGACCTTCGGCACCCCACCACCAGAAGGTCAATTCAACTACGACCTTGTCACCTTCTGCGGGAGCATCAGCTGCGGGGGCCTCACCTGGAGCAGCACCGCCACATGCGGCGAGTACGCCTGCTGCACCTGCGGCACCGATACCTGCTGCAGCCAAGCGCAGGAAACGGCGGCGCGAAAGAGCCTTGTCATTCATGGCCATGATTCGAATCCTCCTCCATTGGAAGCACAACGCAACCCGCGTTGTTGGTACAGACGACTCTGTACCCGCTATTCATCTGCATCACCTCACATACAACAACTCACACTTGGGTAGCGTTAGTGTTCGAAAGGGGTGATGACATCATTATACGCATTGTATAGTTTTTGTCAATAAATCCGGCAAATGTTCGCACATTTAGTGCTTTATGCACTGTGTACATAAACTGGTGCCACTATGTATCAATCGTTGTATGAATCGTTTGGCACATCGAAAATTATAGTCTAAGCCATTTTATAAAGTAGTGTCATCATATGCTATCTGTGGAGTGGTCGCTATCCAAAAAGAATGGATGAAATGATGCATAAACTTATGAGGCTACAAACACCTCTGCCAAATCGCGCATCAGATCATCCGTTGCGATTGTGTTTTGCTGCCAAGCATAGATGAGTGATTTTGTTTTTTGTAATCTGATGAAGTGATCTGAGTTATCAGGAGCTTGCGGTATAACCGTACGAACATCCCAATCATCTGCAATATTGACCGATGGATTAACTGGATCAACGCTCTGCGTCAACGAACGGGTATATGCACTGGCCAACGCTGGCAAACTTTTACTCGCTTCACTAATGAGTATCTGTAATTCCTCATCAAAGCTCAAATCTTGGACGAGTCGTTCTGCGTGTTCGTACTGCGAGGATTGTAGAGGGATGGCCGCTAACATGCTCGGCCCCAACAATACGCCCATCGGGTGCCAAAGTGTACGCCACGGTGAACTGACCGAGTCGTCCATCGTCCTGCGTAGTGCTTCGCCCATCCATCGTCCACCTACTACCATCGCGATTTGTGCGCGTGCAACCAGGTCAAACCATTCGCCAGAAAAATGCACAGCACGTCCCACCGTGCGGTTCTGAGCAAGTTCAATACATGTACGGACGACATCGTATGTTGGTGGTTGTGGACTTACAAAGTGTGGATATACAAGGTCGTCAAAACAACTGGCCATCGGTGAGATCACAGGGTTAGAGCGATGAAGTTGCCCAAGAAATGCAATCATTGTTGACCACAAACCGCCTAGTTGTGTCTCTAATTCAACCGGTTCAGAAATGCCGAGTGCATCACTCATAAGCGTGGAATTGTACCAAAGTTTCAACGGGTTAACCGTGATTGGTAATGCAAATAACGATTGAGAGTCAACCTTTGCGTGGGCAATGCTTGCTGGCACAAGCGCTGACACTTCCGAAGACTCCGTAAACTGACGCCACATATACGGCGAAGTAGACATAAATGTGTATCGATCAGCAATAACAATATCGGGGAGTTGATACCGACGTGGATCTGGCGATTGAATTGCTTCACGCAGGTCTGCTTGCGTGATAATCTGTCGCCGCACATTAATGTTCGTGTTGATTCTGCGCCAACGTGCAAGTGCAGGATCAATGTGTGTTGATGTACTCCACACCAGTACTTCAGTGCCAAGGAGTGGACGTGATAGTGGCGAGTTTGACTGACTACATGCTGCGAGTGTTAGACTCCCGGCAATTGTACCGCACTGTTGTAAAAATGCACGTCGAGTTATGGGTGACATCGTTGTTCGATAACTTCACAAATAAAATGCACTATCTGAATATGGACTTCTTGGATTCTTGCTGAATCATCCGAAGGTACAATGATTTCGTGATTCGCCATACCCGCAGCACGTCCGCCTTCCTTGCCGAGAAAGGCTATTGTGTGTAGATTTCGTGCGTTGGCGGCATGAAGCGCGTTGATAATTGACGGCGAATTGCCACTCGTGCTGAATGCACAAAGTACATCACCTTGTTTACCAAAAGCTTCAACCTGACGAGAAAAGACGGCATCGTAGCCAAAATCATTCGCAATACAGGTAATTGAAAGTGCATCAATACTTAATGATTGTGCGGGCAATGCCCGTCGATTTGTGCGATACCGACCACTCAGCTCTTCAGCAAAGTGCCCAGCATCTGCAGCACTGCCTCCATTCCCACACGTCAACAACCGGTGGTCAGAAAGAACTGCATCCGCAACGAATTGTGCAATTGCTTCAACGCGCTCAGCGTGAAGTTGCATGGCTTCCGAAAGTGATCGGGCTGCAGCAAGTTGTGCGCCAAAGCGTGGTGTGTTCATGCTGATTCCTCGTTCACAAACTTCATGACTTTGAAGCTCTCCGCCATGTCCATGTTTGCCTTGGCCCCATCTTCGCGGGCCCATTGGCGGATGAACTCACCATCGCCTACTTCGACTTGACTCTTATGATGTCGTAGTGCGGCAATTTTAGTTTCGATGTCTTCACTAATATCAAGCCACGTGTCTGCCTGTGCTGCGCCAGTAATCCACAGTTGATGTACTTTATGCGGTTCGAGTCCCTCATCGAGGAGTTCACGAAATATTGGCCGCGTTTCTGCACTGGGAAAGACTGCTTCGATGGCTGCGGCCGCCGCCGCACGATGATCGGGATGATTAATATACCCACCACTATAAAACCACGCCGTAGGATCGCCACACACAACAATGGTTGGTTTGAATCGACGGATAATTCGGGTCAGGTCTCGACGTAGCTCGAGCGTCGGTTGTAGGATTCCATCTTGGTAGCCAAGAAAGAGTAATTCTTTGACGCCCGCAGTGTCGCAGGCCGCACGTTGTTCTAATTGACGCATATGTACCAGCACGTCCTTGCTTATGGTAGGGTCGTTGCTTCCAGCACTCCCGTCGGTAATCATGACATACGTGATATGAGCACCTTCACGCGCCCATTTGGCCATTGTCCCGCCGACCATGAACTCAGGATCATCGGGATGTGCAAAAATAACTAATACGCGTTGTATTGACATATCCATATACGTTATCCTATGTGAGTAATCCGCAGTCATTAGTATATCATTGACCATTCGAGTATGATTGCAACTGAAACACCACGAATTTCGTCAAGGTATGTGTAATGCAAGGAGCAGGAGATATCATGTCTAACAAAAAAACGATGCCACTCCCCATGTTGATTGTGATGATTCTTTTTAGTCTTGTCTATTTAGTAAATCCGACTGCAGGACTACTCGAGTTTATCCCCGATAATATGCCTTTTTTTGGTAATTTGGACGAAGCTGGTGCAACCACCATGCTTATTTGGGCTATTTCAGAACTTCGAAACAGCCGGAACGTGCCACAATCACCACCCAAAGATGTAACACCTCCATATCAACAATGAAACACATACGATTACTTATCACACTTACCGTGTTCCTGGTCGGATGTCAATTTAGTTCTTCAACCGGTGATTCAACACTCGCTTCACAAGATGCACTTGTCGTCGCCGCCCCAACAACAGCGGTGACGACAGATACGTTGGAATCGTACGAAATTGCATTAGCTCCTGTGTCGTCTGGGTTGGACCGCCCGGGGTACGTCTTTGTACTTCAAGACGGCGCGCTGGCCGTCATTGAGCAGGCTGGAGTCATTCGACGACTTTCAGATGGTGCATCTTGGTTGGATATGCGTGATCTCGTTGATGCGGATTCGTCAGAACGTGGATTATTCAGTGTCGTATTCAGCCCATTCAGCGACGAATTGTTTGTCAGTTATTCTCGCCGGAGTGATGCGGCGACTGTGGTCTCACGCATGCCACTGGTTAATGGGGCACCCAATATCGAAGATATCGCGCTTGTGATCGCGATTGAACAACCGTATGCGAATCATAACGGTGGCTTCATGGCCTTTGGGCCAGGTGATTATTTGTACATCGCCACAGGCGATGGTGGCTCCGGTAATGACCCGCAAAACAACGCGCAAAATCCACAAAGCCTCCTCGGTAAGGTGCTTCGTCTTGACGTTCGTGATGCAACCGTGCCATACACCATACCTGGTGCACAACCGGTACAACAACACTGGCTCCCCGAGATTATTTCCATTGGTCTGCGTAACCCGTGGCGTTTTGGCTTCATCAATGATGAATCTATCTGGATTGCTGATGTTGGACAGTCCCAGCTTGAAGAACTGAATGTAGTTGCTGTTGACAGGCTCATGGGTGCGAACTTTGGCTGGCGCCTACGTGAGGGTAACCTGTGTCGTCCTGGTGAATCAGATGCATGCAATGACACCACGTTGACAGATCCAGTTGCAGTCTACGCTCACGACGAAGGCCATTGCTCAATTACAGGGGGTGAAGTGATTCGCCATCCTCGTGATACTACGACTGATGCGCTCATCTACGGGGATTTTTGTAGTGGAACGCTCTGGTTGTGGGATGCCCAGCAAGGAGCACAACGCATTGCTGATACCGATTTGCAGATTTCGTCATTCGGCATCGATGAGAACCAGAACCTTTTTGTAAGTGACTACCGCACTGGTCAAGTACTTGCATTGAAGATTACCACAAAGGTTGAATGAAAACAGATAAGCGCCGCATGGACGATATCGTCCATGCGGCGCTTTATGACGCTATGCAGAAATCCA
>VGPG01000137.1 GCA_016875555.1 Chloroflexota bacterium
TGAGAACGTAGACGCCTAAATCACAAATGCCACTCAATATCGTCTTGCTACGCTTAATCGTAAAGTATGGCTCGAGGAGTCGTTGGTAGTGTGCCACACTTCTGATGTTGTCGCCGCGATCAAGCCAGTGCATGGCACGCCCCAGCAGATTCCAGCGATTTTGTGCTGGAATATCTTCGACCATGAGAACGGTACTCTGTGGCCGCAGAACACGATAGAGCTCTTTGACCGAGGCGCTGACCGTTGCATCGTCAAGATGATGAAATACACCCATAATTAAGGCCGCATCAAAACTGCCATCGCTGAACCCGACGGCTGCGCCGTCCATGACGCATACATCGCGCTGATGCCGATGGCGTGCGTATCGTACATAGTGTGGTGCAATGTCGAAGCCAATATAGCGATCCTTGGGGAAGCATCGTGCAAACTGACCAGTGCCACAGCCGAAATCAAGAAAGCGCCGCCGCTGATCACCCGCAAACGGTTGAAGCTCTTGTTCGATGAGCGCATAATCAGCATGAAAGCCAAACTCTGCAATTGCGCGAAACGTGTTCCAAATCACTGGTTGCCGTGCGACTGTGTCAAGCAACTGCTGCACCATGCCAATCTCTCCATCTCCCTAGTCTGCACGCTGTGGTCGCTGTGCGATACACAGCAATGATACCCCAACCGGCCATCTCATGCCAACTGATAACCCGACAGCTTCGCATCCAAGGGCTAATCGTCCTACTGCGTTAATCAACGGCGTCGGCATCACGAGATCCGAATCTGCCTCCGCCGTAGATCCGGTACGCTCGCGCCAGCGCTGCCAGAGTGCTATTGGTAATAATAACGAATTGACATAACTCATTTTATGCGCAACCAAACCTGCGGAAGTAAGCATATGATGGAGTTGATTACTCGTGTAACGTCGCTGACCATGAACGCGATCATCGTGGTGGCCGCGTAGCCATTCAAAGGCGGGGACGCGGATCAACAGGAAGCCACCAGGAACGAGGACGCGGGCGCATTCACGCAGGGCAGCAACATCATCGGTGACGCCGCGGTGGTAAATGACTTCGAAGCTCGTTACGAGATCAACGCTCGCATCGGCGATGGGAATTGATTCAATGCTCGCGCGACACAGGGGATACGCATAGTGGTGTGCGGCGGTGAGGGCCACAGGTGAGAAGTCAAAGCCAATCGGGGTGCCGTAGTGAGAGAGCCACTGAAGATTGCCACCTGTACCACAGCCGGCATCAAGGATGCGCCGTGGTGTTGGTGATGCGGGGAGTTGTCGGAGCCATGCGTCAGCGATGCACCGCATTCCCACGTACCACCAGTGTTCTTGCTCGACACGAGCCATGACTTGATATTCACCAAATTCCATCATGCACGTCCTTTGGCATGTGACGATTGACGAAGCATAGATTACCACATACACTAGAGATATGGAAAACGAGTAAACGAGCGCACTTGGAGGGCTGATTATGCGACTTTCACCTGCCAAAGTAGCAATATACGCCGAGCAGTTGGTTGACATTTTGGCTGATACTGACGGTGTCCTGTTTGATTGTTCCGATGCTGATTTACGTGTATCCATCTCCGATATCATCACCGATGAATTAATGGTTGAAGAGCGCTTGGATGCAGAGCTACACGATTTGCTCCAAAAAAACTTCCGCTACGAAATTTCAATGGGGCGCATCAACTACGACGAGTTATTTCGTAAGGCCAAAATGCAAAAAGTCCGTGAGCGCAATATCATCTTGTAGGGTGATAGCGGCATCATAACAGTTCATGGATGTCATACCACGGCCCCGTTTGGCACGCCAAACGCGGGCCGTGGCGTGTTTGGATGCGACACTGTTGACATGATTGACTCACACACGGGAGTTGACCGGTCACATGCACGAATGTGATAGATCGACCTGCGCGCAGGCGTGTGTGACGCAGCAGTTGTCGGATGGTGTGGATGACGGGTATGGTGGCGGCGACGTAGATGGTATCGGCCCAACGCAGCAGTTCGGGTAGGCGTTTTTCGGCGATGCGGAGTACGTTTTCGCTACCGGCTAGATATTCGACATCAGTGGGCACGAGTTGGGTGGGGATTTGCCAGGCTGATTGGATGTCGCCTGCGATGAACGTTGTATTGACATGACGTTGCTGGAGTGCTGAGACGATGCCTAGGAGGCGCAATCCAGCCTCGCCTTGGCCGATGCACAAGGCGGTACCACGCTCAGCAAGGGGCTGGGGGAGTTTGCCTTGGGGGCCATAGCAGACAACTTGGGTGTCAAGTGGTTGGCGTGCCAACCACGCCCAGCCATCATCGGCAAGGGTAGGCACGGCAATGCCGATACGACCGAGTCGTACATCCACATGGACGGGGAAGGTTGATCTGAGCAGCACGCGCTGGGTCCGTCCTTCATCATCACAGATGATTTGTAAGAACTGACCGGCCTGCCAGTGGGCAGCTAGCTGTGGCGCAGTAAAGGCCACCCACTGCAGGTTGCCAATTGGGCGTGATTCGCAGATGGTCAGCGTGTGCTGGCGCAGCATTAGCGGCGTCCGCGCATGTGGTCGTAGAGGGCGGCGGCCCCAAGCAAGCCAATGCGGTCGCCGAGCTCGGTCATGACTACCGGTACATCGCGGTAGACGGCAAGGGCACGTTCGGCGATAACGGTGCGGGCACGATTGACCAGTTGTGGGTTGTTGATGACGACGCCGCCACCGAGGACGATTTTTGCGGGACTGTAGAGGTGGAGCATGTTGACCAGACCGGCACCGATGGCCTCACCCTCATCGTCCATCAGCTTGATGGCCAATGCATCACCACGCGCTGCTGCGGTGGCAATATGATGCCCCTGAACATCAGCAACGGTGGTGAGCGTATGCAAGAGTGACCCAGGATGATCTGCCATGGCAGCGGCTGCACGGCGTGCAAAGCCAGGTCCGGCAGCGGTATCCTCCCACGACATGCGTGTATGCCAGTCGATGATATGATGCCCCACTTCACCGGCAGAGCCGCGGTGGCCGAGCAATAGATGTCCACCAATAATCACACCGCCACCGATGCCTGTGCTGACGGTGATGTAGACCAAGTCGTTGAGACCTTTGCCAGCACCGAAAATCCACTCGCCCACGGCGGCTGCATTCGCATCGTTGCCGAGCTCAATATCGAGGCCGGTGGCATCTTTGAGCATGGCACGGAGTGGGGTGTTCTCGAAGCCAGGGATGTTTGGCATGGCGAAGACGAATCCGGCAAATGGGTCCAGTGGCCCTGGTACGCCAATCCCGACACCGTCAAGATGTGCACCAGCGGGCAATTGTGCATGAACCTGTTTGATGAGGGTGACAATGCGCCCCACAATTGCCTGGGGACCTTCTTCGACGCGCGTATCAACTTTGGTGTCATAGACAATCGTGCCGTGTGGGTCAACTAATCCGGCGCGTAAGTTGGTCCCGCCCAAATCTACACCGATCGTATATTGCATGCGCTACTCCTGCTCTAGTGTTCGTAGGTACAACCACTATTATGTTGCTACTCAATAGTATAATGTGTTATACTACACATTAACGTAGGATTACAAAATGTCTGGATGCGCCATGAAGTGTAGCCACAGTGCTCGTACCGATGTCGGACGACATCGTGATCACAACGAAGATGATTACGGCCTTGGCGAGGGCGCGCACATTGAAAAACACGGCCAACTTTTTGTGGTTTGCGATGGCATGGGTGGGCACGAGGCAGGTGAAGTGGCAAGTCGCCTTGCTGTTGCCAACATTCTTTCTAGTTACTACGACAACGAAGACGAAGATCGCGCACTAGCGTTAAGTGTGGCGTTTGACACGGCCAATACCGTCATCTTCAACGAAGGTAATCAAGGTGGCATTTCGATGGGGACTACCGGCGTAGCTGCGGTTCTCTATCGCGATGAATGTGTGGTTGCCAATGTAGGTGATAGTCGAGCCTATCTTATTCGGCGCGGTGCAATCCGTCAGATTACGCGCGATCACTCACTCGTCAACGAGCAAATTGCGGCCGGCATGATTACCGCTGCCGACGCTGAGAACATGCTCTTCAAACACGTCATTACCCGCGCACTCGGTCATCAACCCGATGTGCGCGTCGATTTATTTCGGTTCGCCTTACTCCCGACCGATATTATCGTACTCACGTCGGATGGGCTGATTAACCATGTCAACGACGACGAAATTCTCGCTATTCTGCACGAAGATTCATTGGTCGATGGTGTCGATCATCTTGTCGATCTCGCCAATGCGCGTGGTGGTAGTGACAACATTACCGTGTTGGTTGTGCGCGTTGATGCACTCGAAGGAACAGCACCACTACCCATTCCGGTTGATGCAATGCCCGTGATGATGAGTGAGTACAACGGTCAACGGGTGGCTTCGACCCACAATACCAGTTCGATGCGCTTGATGATTTCGCCACAAATCAGCTGGCAGGGTGCCGGATTATCATTGGCATTACTCATGTTGTTGTTGGTAGTCATCGCCTTGGGTATTCTTGGCGTATGGCCGTTTGCGTCGGCCACATAAGTATTTTGTATCCGTAACAAGCCCCTATGGCAATCGCCATGGGGGCTTGTTTGTATGATTCACGGTGTCTACGTGCACACCGTATCACGGAGAATTGCCCGATTGTACGTTGATGATGGGGTCATCGAATCCCCCTGTACGCGCTGCAGAACGCACAGGGGGGCAACGTTACGGCGTCACGGTTGGCGTGCGTGAGACCAAGGCGCTGAGCTTGGAGTCGCCCCAGGTGAGTACTTCACCATTGCGGAAGCCGATAATCGAGTGTGAGTAGCCGGCCGAGATGGCTCCAGCCGGATTGAGTCCGTTAGGGACCTTCGATTGACTGAACTCAACCGTGCCCCACCCCCAGACCTTACCGTTACGATCCATGGCAAGGGAGTAGTAGCGACCGGCGCTGATTTGAATCACATCCTTCAAGCCACGTGGCACACTGCACTGCCCGGTGTGGTTACTCCCCCAACAGACGACCGTGCCGTCGCTCTTGAGCGCCAGTGAGTGGTCAAACCCGGCTGATACCGCGGTCACGCCGGTCAGGTTGGCCGGCACATTAATCTGCCCCCAGGTATTGCGCCCCCAGGCCTGTACTCGGCCATTCTTGACGACGAGTGCATGTGAGTGACCGGCGGCAATGGCGGTGAGTCCGGTACGTGCCGTGGTCGGTGCCTCACGCTGCTTGAAGTCGTTGCGCCCCCAGATCAAGAGTGAGCCGTCGGTCTTGATGGCCATAACGTGCCCGAGGCTGGCCGAGATGGTGCGTACACCGCTCAAAGCGCCAGCAGGGATGCCGGTGCCCGCCACACACTTGGTGGTACACCCGGCCGGGAACTTGGCTAATGTGCCGAAGTCGTCTTGACCCCAGCCGAAGACGCGCCCGTTGCTCCCGAGGACGACGGCGTAATTGGAGCCGGTCTCGACTTCTGAGACGGGGCGACCCTTCATCCACGACGGCAATGAGGCTTGACCCTCACGGTTGAAGCCCCACGTGGCCAAGGTGCTGTTGTTGAGAACGACCAAGGTGAAGGCCGAACCGACGGCCACATCGCGGATGGCGAATGGATGTGGCGTGGGCGTAAAGGTATTGGTTGGCGTAAAGGTATTGGTTGGCGTAAAGGTATTGGTTGGTGTAAACGTGTTGGTCGGTGTACTGGTAAACGTACGCGTTGGAGTGAAGGTACGTGTTGGCGTAAAGGTGCGTGTTGGTGTAAAGGTATTGGTCGGCGTCAACGTATTGGTTGGCGTAAAGGTACGTGTTGGTGTTGAGGTATTGGTCGGCGTTGACGTTGCGGTAAAGGTGCGTGTTGGTGTTGAGGTATTGGTTGCCGTGTTAGTCGGCGTTGCCGTCGGGTTGACATTGGTAATCGTAAATACGGCGCCATCGGACTTGAATGAACCATCACAGGTTGGATCAGAGAAGATCCAATTATCTGTGCCACCATCGGACACACTGGTGATTTCATCAACGAGTTCGAACCAAGCGTATTCGCTGGCCTCGTTGACCATATCATATGTCGGAATAAATGGAATGGTGATGCCACCAACATCATTGGCGGGCAACAATCCACCGTCGTAGTCGCCAGCTGGCACGGTTACCACCCAGATATCACTCCCTGGGGTATGTGTGACACTTGCGGTACCATGTGCTCCCGCATCTGCGGTGCCCAAGGTGAAATCGGTGTCACTGACCGCAGTGCCGTCTTTTTTCTTGAGTACGAGTTTGGTTGTGGTCGAGACACGTCCATTAATGCGAATGGTAATTGTGCCGGTTGACTGTTCGCCTACGCTAGTATCACGTGTTGAACCGAGGTCCATAATCGGGTCAAGTCCGATGGTAATACCGTCAAGAAAGTTACCAGTGGTGTCAGCGGCACCCAAGAGTGCATTAAATCCTAAATTATAAACACCGGTCCACCCGGTAGCAGGTAACGTGTGTGTGCCGCTGTATTTGCCCCAACCATTCGAAATGACGGCATTTGCACCACTAGTACCAGCAGGAATCGGGTATGTCCCGGTATCGTATGCCACAGAGGTTGCGACGCGCAATGCATTTGTGGTTGTATTCGCCACCAAAATTTGGCGCGAATAACTGTCTTGGCTAAGAGAACCAGTCGGCAATCCGGACGGAATACCAAGTCGGAATTCTACGATGTCGGTACGTGATCCAGGTTGTGAGGTGTGATAAAACTCAAACGAAAATGTTTCACCACTCGACAAACAAATAGGCTGGAATACCATGGATTTCACCCATGCGTTGAGTTCTGCGTGGTATAACCCGACAGCGGGGATGTTCTTTTGTAATTCGATAAGGCGATGGGTTGTGCTGCCGAATTTGACACCATCGTAGTATTCTTCTTTGAGAGGGTGTGTGGTGTACCAGCCGCGCATGTTAGATTCAGCAATGGTGGCCCAGGTTACCCAATTAGGCGCAAAGTCAAAGCTCTCAAACGAAGGATTGGCGATTGAACGCACTCCCCCGGTGCCTGTTGCTGTAGGATTACTCGTGGTAGGGATGGAACGCGTACCGGGGTTGCGTGCGGCGACTGCCGTATCTGTATGAGTTGGCACTAGCACTGCACACATCAGCAGCACACTAATCCAGACCTGCATGATTGATTTTTTCATGACATCACCTTTGTGAGTTGCCTCAACGCACCTGCATCTTTTGACAGCGTGAAGGAGCGTTTTCACCATTCGCTACTATATGCATGTACTGTATACGAATATCATTCGTACAGCGTGCGATTCATCTTACAAACCGATAACAAAATACTATAATCTATCGTAATTTCTC
>VGPG01000138.1 GCA_016875555.1 Chloroflexota bacterium
GAACATCTGGGCGGCTAGTGCCACCCCTTGGGCGTGATTGCCGGCCGAGTTGCATACGACACCGCGGCGCCGCGCATCGTCATCGAGGGCCCGAATGGCGTTGTAGGCGCCGCGCACCTTGAATGAACCAGAGCGCTGGAGCGACTCGGCTTTGTGCCAGATGCGGGCGCCCAGTTGCTTTGAAAGGGCGTCGTCGGGCACGATGGGGGTGTCGATAATGACCGGCCGCAGGGCCTCGTGGGCGGCTTGGATGTCGGCGAGGGTGATTGTGGGCATCTGTTACATTTTTTCGTTGATCTTCTCGGCCAAGTTGGCGGCCCGGGCGGCCAGAATCTGCCACTGCTTGGCGATTGCACTCTGCCCGGCGTCGTTGGCGGCGGCCATCAAGACCCCACAGGCGGTCTGGAGACGATTGAGGGCCGCTTTGTCACCGGCCAAATGGCGCTCAGTGATGGTGCGTTCGATGTAGGCGTAGATTTGCTCGTTGGTCATATGCGACTCCTATGGCAAGGTGGCGAATCGGGCCAACTGGGCATCCCAGGCCTGGCGATCGCGACTCGGCTCGATGACGGTCGGTGGGTATGATTCGGCGATGATACGCCGGCCGGTGGCCAAGTCGGGGATGGCGCCGGTGGTCAGTGCTTGAATCAGCACGTTGCCGAGCGCGGTGGCCTCGACGGGGCCAGCCACTACCGGTAGATTGCAGGCGTCGGCCGTAAAGCGGTTGAGCAGCTGGTTTTGGCTGCCACCGCCGACGATGCGGATGGTGTGGATGTCGCGGCCGGTCAGTTGGCGCAAGGTGTCGACGACGGTGCGATAGCGCAAGGCTAGGCTTTCGAGACAACAACGAATCATCGCCCCGTGACTCTCAGGCACCGGGATGTGGTTGCGGGCACAGTAGGCTTGAATCGCCCGGGGCATGTCGTCGGGATTGAGGAACTCGGGCGCATCGGGGTTGACGATGCTGACAAATGCCGGCGCCATGGCCGCCTGGGCCAACAAATCCTCCCAGGTATAGCTGTGCCCTTGGCGTTGCCAACTGCGCCGGCATTCTTGCAGGAGCCACAGGCCCGCAATGTTTTTTAGGAGCCGAATCGTCTGATTGATGCCGCCCTCATTGGTGAAGTTGACCGCGCGCGCCTGTGCTGACACCACGGGCGCCGGGACCTCCATGCCCATCAGACTCCAGGTGCCGCTGCTGATATAGGCGCTGTTGGCGTCGAGCCCGGGGATGGCCGCAATCGCCGCGCCGGTGTCGTGGGTAGCGCCGGCAATCACGGGTGGCGCACTACCAAGCCCGGTATCGTCAATCACACTGCCCAGCAATGGGCCGAGCACCGTGCCGGGTTGGATGACCGTGGGCAACATGTGTTGCGGGATGTCGAGGGCCGTGAGCATGTCGCCGGCCCAGGTACGCGTGTGGCAGTCGAGCATCTGGGTGGTCGAGGCGTTGGTATACTCGGCAGCGGCCACGCCCGACATCCAGTAGTGGAGCAAATCGGGGATGAGCAGGAGTTTGTCGGCCAGCTCGAGGTGTGGATCGTTGCTTAGGCGCATGCTCAACAGCTGGTAGACGGTGTTGAACTGCATGAACTGAATGCCAGTCGTGGCGAAGATGCGGTCGCTCCTGACGCGGGCAAAGGCCTGATCCATCATGCCGTCGGTGCGGTGGTCGCGGTAACAGGTCGGGTTGCCGAGGAGTTGCCCGGTGCGGTCGAGCAGGCCATAATCGACGCCCCAGCTGTCGACCGAGATGCCGGCTAGTGGCGCGCCACCACGGCTGACGTGGGTGCGGATGCCGTCGTTGATATGGCGCCAGATGCCCAAGATATCCCAGTGCAGGCGCTGGTGGACGGGTGTGGGGCCGTTGTCGAAGCGCGTCAGCGGCTCAATCGAAATGCGCGACCCGTCCCAGCGCCCGAGCATGACGCGCCCGCCCGATGCACCCAAATCGACGGCCAAAAAATGATCGATAGGCATGGTGTTACTCCTCAAACCCGCTTGTCTCGTTACTCGCTAGCATACCACCGTCAGTTATTTGTCGAGCAGTTCACCCTTGAGCACGGTCACGGCTTGACCGCTGAGCAGGACGCGATCGCCGACGAGGGTGGTTTTGACGAACCCGCTGCGCGCCGAGCATTGCAACCCGACCATTTCGGATTTGTTGAGGATGGCGCCCCAGTAGGGGGCAAGACAACAGTGGGTTGAACCAGTGACAGGATCTTCGTCTACTCCGCCACGAGGCCCAAAAAAGCGCGAGACGAAATCGACGCCATTTTGGTCGCCGGGTGCGGTGACAATCACGCCGCGGGTCTCGATGGTGGCGAGGATCGCCATGTCAGGGGCGAGAGTGCGCACGGTGGCTGCATCATCAAGGAGCACAATCACGTCCATACGGTTGCGCCCGACCCAACGCGGCGTGACGCCGAGGGCCTGGGTGAGTGCGGGGATGGGGGCCACCTCGTGCGGGGCCTCGTTGGGGAAGTTGAGGGTAATCCAGCCGTCGTGCTCATCTGCCGTGAGCAGGCCACTACGCGTATGAAAGCGCAACGTGCTACCGCGCTGGGCGTATCCGTGGTGCCAAAGTACGTGGGCGCTGGCTAGGGTGGCGTGGCCACACAAATCGACCTCGACGGTGGGCGTCAGCCAGCGCAAACTCCAGCCGTCGGCGAGTGGCCACAAAAACGCCGTCTCCGAGAGATTCATCTCGCGGGCGACCGCCTGCATCCAGGCCTCGTCGGCGGGGCCGGTGAGCGGGCAGACGGCGGCCGGGTTACCGCTATATGGCCGATTGGTGAAGGCATCGGCGGTGTAGATGGTGGTGGGCATGGTGTATCCTCTCATTGAGAAGTGTGTTGAAGTGTATTGTAATTCATCGGCATGATGCACTGTGAATGAAAGAGTTTTACTATTATTTGTAGTAAATCTTATTGACAAGCATACATAAGTATGGTAGTATCGCATAAATCAAACAGACTCTGAACAACACACACGGGAAACATTCGGTCTATCTGGTGCACACAAGGGAATGGGGTTACGACGGCGTAGCCACAGGAGTTCGACCTCGATGTTGGAGGTAGGGCATGTATCCACTCCTTACGGCCAAAGATGGGAAGCAAATGGTGAACGTGCCCGCGGGAGAATTCCTGATGGGGAGTGAGGAGTTTGGGCCTGAATCACCACAACGACGCATTTATCTCCCCAGCTACTACATCGATCAATATCCCGTCACCAACGCAGAGTACAAGCAGTACATGCGTGCGACGCGTGCCATGCCACCTCGTCACTGGGGTGGTTTTGATGTGCCTACGGGGCTTGAACAGCATCCGGTGCATCGTATTTCGTGGTTTGAGGCGGTGCAGTATTGTGAGTGGGCAGGTAAGCGCTTGCCGACCGAGGCTGAGTGGGAGAAGGCGGCGCGCGGTACGGATGGGCGACGTTGGCCATGGGGAGACATATTCGACGAAGATAACGCGCTGGTATGGGATCGTGGTGAATACACAATGACTGCAGCGGTTGATGCACACCCAGGGGGTGCGAGCCCATACGGTGTATACGAGATGGCGGGGAATGTGGAGGAGTGGTGTGCGGACTGGTACGACGCCTATCCAGGATCAACCTATCGGGGTAAGGCATTTGGGCAGACATTCAAGGTATTACGCGGCGGAAATTCGTTTTTTACACAGAATCATGCTCGTTGCGCATACCGGTGTTTTACGCGACCGGAGGACTCTGGCATTGACGGAGTTGTTGGTTGTGGATTTCGCGGTGTGATTGATGGGGATAGATAGTACGTACACGGGAGTCAGGAGGTGCTAATCACGAAAACGCGGTGACGAGTCCATGGGTTATCAATTTTCTGGGGTATTTAACAATGGAGTTATTCCTGAAAGGAGACCAACATGGCTACTGCTTCAGTAGGATCAGTTCGTAAGCGATCAAGCCGAATACCACTCACGTACGTGGTTGCCTTGGTGCCGGTCGCAGTTGCGCTCAACATTGTGGGTGGGCAAATCAACGGTATCTTGAAGTTGCCCACGTTCTTGGACATGATTGGCACGGCGGTTGTGGCCATCGTGTTGGGTCCATGGTGGGGGGCACTCGTCGGTGCGTCAACGAACATTATCGCCTCATTCATTGGCGGACCTATCGGTTTGCCGTTTGCAGCGTGTAATGTGGTTGGTGCACTGGTCTGGGGCTATGCCATTCGTATGGGATTTGGCAAGACGTTCTGGAGCTTTGGATTAGTCAATGTCGTCACGGCGTTTTTTGTGTCACTCACGGCGGTGCCTATCTATGTCTTCATCTTTGGTGGTGCGACTGGGCACTTCTCAGACATCATGACGGCGGCGTTCATCGGTATGGGGCAGAACCTGTTTGTGTCTGTCTTCTCATCAAACATCTTGGTATCGTTGGCCGACAAAATCATCAGTGGTTTTGTGGCATTGGCCATTATCGAGGCACTACCTGCCAACTTAACTAGCCATCTGACGTTGCCGAAGTCTGAGGGTATGGGCAAGGTAATGTGGATTACCGGTGGTGTTGTTGTTGGCTTGGCGATTGCCCTGGTCATGATGATGGTACAAGGATAGTATAAAGGAGAACAACAACCATGGATGACGAAAAGAAGCAAATCACGGTTGGTGCCAAAGAGGGGTTGGGTGCCGGGATTGTGGGCATCGCCTTGTTGCTCGGATTTTTGCCGATGGCATCACAAAACATCGCCGATTTGGAGTTTATCAGCAGCGAAGCCTACGGTATTCTTGCAGGTGCAGTGATGGTATTGGCCATCTTCACTGGCATTGCCGGCTTGGCCGTGATCTTTTCAAATCTGAGCGACGACGAGGAGTAAGCGACTCCATCTTTGCACCTCGAATCGTGAAAATGAATGAGAGCGGGATAGTGTCACACCATTCTCGCTCTCATTTTGTTTCGTCGTGGTGGTGGTGAACGCAATGGGGTCAGAGGCGAGTGAACGATTGCCTGAGTACACATGCATCAAGGATGATGAATATGGAACGATCGCCGCAGATTGAAATATCACAATTGACATTTACCTATGCGACTGCCGAAAAACCCGCGCTCAAGAACATCAATCTGACTATCTACGAAGGCGAATATGTGGCGTTGCTCGGCCTTAATGGTGCCGGGAAGACGACGCTCCTGCTGACGCTTAATGGCGTCATTCCGCACATGGTTATGGGTGAAATGGAAGGAGTGGTGACGATTGCCGGACAAGACACTGATGCCATGCCTGTGCGCGAACTCGCCAAAACCGTGGGGATTGTCTTTGATAATCCGGAGTTTCAATTGAGCCAATTGACCGTGGCTGAAGAGGTAGCATTTGGTCTCGAAAACCTAGGTGTTCCGCAGGTAGAGATGCACGACACCATTCACGAGGTGCTCGGCATTGTCGGTCTAACCGGATTACATGAGCGTTCGCCGTTTGCACTGTCAGGAGGCCAGCAACAACGGCTCGCTATTGCCTCGGCGTTGGTGATGCGTCCCAAAATATTTGTCATGGACGAGCCAACCTCCAATGTGGACCCGATTGGTAAAGAGGAGATATTCAATGTCGCTCGGCAACTCAATCAGCAACACGGCATGACTGTGGTGATTTCGGAGCACGAAGTTGAAGTAATGGCCGAATACGCTGATCGTGTGATTGTCATCCACGAGGGAGAGATAGTTCTTAATGGCCATCCCAAAGAGGTTTTCCAACAGGTGAAATTGCTCAAAGAAATTGGGTTGCGTGTGCCACAAGTGACTGAGATGGCGTATATGCTTGACGTGCAGGGACGATGGCGTACGGGCGATGCGTATCCGATTACTGTGGCTGAGGCATTACAGGTATTTGGCGATTACAGAAGTGAGCAATAAGATGACCAGTACTCCACTTATTACCTGTGATCATCTGCATCACGTCTATGCACGCGGGAATGTTACGGCACTCAACAAGGTGAATGTGGCCATTCATCAGCAAGAAATCATCGGTATTATTGGACAAAATGGCTCAGGCAAAACAACCCTAGTCAAGCATTTCAACGGTTTATTAAAGCCAACCAGCGGGCGGGTGTTGCTTGACGGCCAAGATACGGTTAAGCGTCATGTCCAAGAATTAGCGGCGTATGTGGGATATGTCTTTCAAAATCCCAATCATCAACTCTTTGCCAAAACGGTCGAAGAGGAGCTAGAGTTTGGTCCGCGCAATATGGGGCTTTCTGATGAGCAAGTGATTGAACGCCGTGAAAAGGCGATTGAATTTTTTGGTTTACAACAGTATCGTTCACACCATCCGTATCGCATCAGCTTTCCATTGCGCAAGCTGGTAGGTATGGCATCGGTATACACCATGCAACCGCGCGTGTTTATTCTTGATGAACCGACCACAGGGCAGGATAACATTACCACGCGCACGGTGTACCGGTTGATACATCGGTTACGCGATGAGGGTAAGACTGTTATTTGTGTGTCGCACGACATGATTTTGTTGGCTGAAGTCGTCGATCGCATGATTGTCATGCGCAACGCGCAAATCATCGCCGATGCTACTCCACGAGAGGTCTTTGCGGATAGTGCGGTCATGCAAAGTACGCGTATTACTCCGCCGCAGGTGACAGAGTTTGGTGTGCAATACACACAGCATCGCACACGACCATTGGCAGATGTCGGACCAGCACGCACCGTGGTGCTATCGGTGCAAGAGGCGATTGATGCGTTGTTCATCGGGCCCAAGGGATAGGAGGAGCGATATGCAAGGAGTAGCAATTCCGATTACCATGGTGGCGGGTAATTCGTGGATTCATCGAATAAATCCGTTACCTAAACTGTTTATTGCCCTAGGAATATTAGTCTTTTCGTTTGCTACGCGAAATCCGCTCTTATTGGGAGTGGTCTTTGCCATAGGAATTGGCCTAGCACTCGCAAGTGGTATATGGAAGCAATATTTCAAAATCGTACAAATCTTTTTTCCGATTAGTCTGACCCTCATATCATTGCAGAGTATTGCTCCGGCATTTCCATTGCCGTGGACTGCCATTGCAACATATGGTCCATTTACCATCTATCAAGAAGGCATTTATTCTGGTCTGTCGATGTTGTTGCGCATCTATTGTATGAGCACGTTTGCCTTGGTGGTCATCATGACTTCGCATCCATCAGACATGTTCGTGTCATTGCAAAAAATCGGCATGCCGTACGTATTGAATTTCATCTTCACAATGACGCTCCAACTTATTCCGATTTT
>VGPG01000139.1 GCA_016875555.1 Chloroflexota bacterium
GGCAAATACTTTCAAATTGAACGTGTAAAGATGTGGACGCTGCCTGACGTTCCACCACCGATATATGTGGCAACAGCAGGTCCGGTAACCGCTGCATGGACTGGTAAAGAATGCGACGGCATCATCACACCGGGTGCGTCACTTGACAAGTTACGCATGTTACTCGGCAAATTTGCGGATGGGGCACAAGCCGCCGGCAAAGACCCAAGTACCATGCCCAAACTGTTACAACTCCACATGTCCTGGGCCGAAACATATGACGAGGCGCTTCAAAATGCATTAACGGAATGGCCCAACGGAGGCATGCCGTTTCCCAAACAAGATATTCGAAGCCCAGAAGACTTTGCGGAAATCGCAAAGATGGTACGCCCTGAGCACTACAAGAATCGTATGCTTATCTCACCACACATAGAAGAACACCTTGAATACATTCAACGATTCGTGGATCTCGGTTTTACAGAAATTCACGTGCATAACGTAGGAAGAAACCAAGAATCGTTCATCAACATGTTTGGTGAACACATCATCCCAAATCTCAAATGGGGGAATGCATGACAGCAATTCCCAGTGCATATCACGACCTGCTCGTTCTACCTATCGTGGCTGCACTTGCAACCACCATGTCCGATGGCACGCCGCAGGTGACACCGGTCTGGTTTAGTTATGCCGATGGATTGTTTTATGTCAATGCAGCCGTGGGTCGCATCAAAGACAAAAACATTCGTGCACGACCCTATGTGGCATTGTTGATAGTTGATCCGACGAATGCCTATCGATACCTATCAATACGCGGACCAGTAATTGATGTATCAGACGCAGATACTGGCAGAACGCACATCAATGAATTATCGAATCGCTACTTCGGTCGCCCTGTCTATCGCAGTGACGATCCAAATGAGGTACGTGCACGGTATACAATACGACCAGTACATGTCAGCGCAATGGGGTAGAGTATGACCACTGAACGATTGCAAAACATGCGCCAAGCCCTGAATGGACGTACCAGGTTACTCCGTCGGTCACGGCGTCATCGTGCAGCGAAGTTCTTGGCAAAAGACGCATCGTTGCGTGCGCTTGACATGCTCCTCGAAGTAATTATGAGCGGACATGATGCCGATGCAGCAAATGCAGCCGCAGTGGCACTCTCGCAACACGCAGATTGGCGACACATCAACGTGATTTGTAGCGTGTGGGCACTGACTCGTCACCCAACGCTTGGTCGCCTGATTACACAACATGGCTGGATTGCCAATGCACCACCAGATGCACGCGTTTTAAGTGCATTGCACACCGGGCAGCTCGAGGTCCTAATGAATGCCCGTCCAGGCTTATTACTTGCCATGTTGATTGCGTGCGGTGATCGGAATCAGACCATTGCACAACGGGCAATGCGTAGCTTGCATCACTTAAAACGCGTTGATACCAAACAAGCGTTATGCATGCTCGCAATCGAACAAAACATCCCGATTGCCCTAACAATTGCCAAAAAATCCGGGTATCTCCCCGATGATCAACAGCTGCGTGCGGTCTTTTTGTTGTTGAGCAATCAACGAGAAGCATTCCGTGCCTTAGACCAAGATTGCGAGTTGACCCTTGCGGCTTACGCTCAAAGTTCTCCGGAATTGCGTGAACGCATTATTCTTGCACTCCAAGACGAACCTCAAGCGCCACCGCTGATGCCACCCTCGTTAGTCTATGTGGCAGATCTGAATGATGCCCAATGGCTCGAAACCGTGCAACAGCTCCGTAAACCGATGATGCACCACGTGGCAGCAGTGGTCACACGCTATGCGCCGGCGCGTTGGGCAGCACAGCTTTTGCTCCACTTAAATGAGGATGCAGAACCAGCAGCACGAACCAACACAATGCCGCTCGACGTGTTGCGCACCATCGCCGAAACGTGTATTGCCGGCAATGAGCCGCAACCACTTCTACAATTAACAATCAACGGCGGTCAACGTGGCATTCATCACCTTGCGTTAAGCCCGGATGGACAATACTTTGCGGCGAGTGACGGTGCTGGCCAAGTCATGCTTTGGAACACATTCGACGGGACACCCGTTGTTACACCACCTAACCAGCAGTGGCCGATCCGGTCATTACATTTTTCACGAGATAGCCGTTGGTTATGCACGGCTTCTACGGTCGGCGAAATTATTGTCTGGGACATGCACAAACAATGTGTGGCACAACAATTTGCCGGACGCGCACCGCTCAATCTCATTCCTGATAGTGACACTATGATAAGCGGTGGTGACGAAGCGTTCCATTTTTGGTCACTCAAAGGTCACCACCTAAGTAGCATCCGCACGCCCAACGCCCGCATCGCCCAAATTGCCCTGAGCAATGATGGCCAGTATTATGCGGTTGCCGGTGCAGCACCAGCCATTGCGCAATCCATGTATGGCGTCCCTCGCGACCATTCAATCAGCGTCTGGCGCATGCCCAGCGGTGAACTGCTAGCGGGCGATGCACTTGCACGGTGGCTCGACCGCGGCGACCCTATCGCCAAACTTGACATGCCCGGTGTTGCTGAACAAATCATTTTCAGTCCTAACGGCCATTTAATTGCGGCGGTCTGTGGAGATGGGATTGTGCGCATTTGGCGCCTCCTCGATGGCATGCTCCAACAGTCATATCCCGGTACAGCCCCCATTGTATTCCTACATCATGGCACGCAAATCTTGTGTGGGGCAACGACCGGTGGGTTCCAAATTCGCCAGAGTCAAAGCGGAGCGTTGGTTGCCAATGTACCACTCCCTCACGGAATTCCGCGCGTTATGGCGACTATTCCTGAACGCGGCATCGTCATCGGTGGGAGCACCGATGGCACCATCACCCTCTGGCGGCTCCACGAATCACTTGAAGCCGTGGAGTTGAACAAGCACGAACACCGCATCACCGCACTCACAATCAGCGATGATGGGCGTACGTTGGTGAGTGCCGATATCACTGGCACCATCAATTTGTGGGATTTGTCCGTTTGCGAATTGGTGCGACGTATCCCGTTACACATACGTCCAAGTGAACGGTCATGGGTGAGTGAAGTGATTCGTCAACGACGGTACAAAGGTGATGAGCGACGGTGGCTCGAACTGATGAACGCGCTGTATCGGACGCCACCTGGGAATCGACGTGGTTTTGATCCATCGTTACCGATCGACATCGGTTCATTTCGCCTTCGTCTCGAATAAATCGTGTGACCGCAGCCAGTTTTTGGCCGTAGGCATAATTCTTTTGTCATGAGGAGTTCGCGATGAGTACACCACTGCAGTTGCCATTGCCTGACATTGCTAGTCAATTCAATTTGCGCCGCGATGTGACATTTTTGAATCATGGAAGTTTTGGCTCTTGCCCGCGCAGTGTCATCGCAGCCTATCGTCATTGGCAAGATGAGCTCGAATCTGAACCCGTGTTATTCTTTGGTAGGCGCAGACTCGGTCTGCTGTCAGACGCACGCCAGGCACTTGGGTCCTTTGTCAATGCACACGCTGATGACGTGGTGTTCGTGCCAAACATCACGTACGCCATGAATATTGTGATTAATTCTCTGCGATTCGGTCCTGATGACGAAATCCTCACCACCAATCACGAGTACGGCGCGATAAATAACACGTGGAACTACCATCTCAATCGGTACGGCGGTACGTTGGTAAATGTGGACATTCCACTTCCTATGACTAGTGAGTCAGACTTTGTTGAACGTGTGTGGTCGGCAGTGACACCCCGTACCAAAGCGTTGTCAATCAGTCATATCACATCACCTACTGCACTCATCTTCCCCATCAAAGAGCTAATTCGTCGTTGCCGCGCAGCGGGCATTCTCAGCGTAATTGATGGTGCACACGTACCCGGCCACATCGATTTGGATTTGACGGACCTTGACCCGGATTTTTATGCAGCGAACTGTCACAAATGGTTGTGTGCCCCCAAGGGGGCCGGCTTTCTTTATGCACGTAAAGACAAACAGGATATGCTAGAACCTTTTGTGTGTAGTTGGAATCTTAGTTGGAACACACATCACAGTACACGCTTCGTGAACCTCTTTGAAAACGTCGGTACCAATGATCCTGCTCCTTGGTTGGCGGTACCAGCCGCCATCGAGTTCCAACGCACGCATCATTGGGCAGATGTGCGCGCTGCTTGTCATGCGCTTGGTTCTCACGCTCGTCAGCAGATAGCCGCAATGACTGGAATCGAACCTATCAGCGACGAAAGCAATACCTGGTGGAATCAAATGGCACTTTGCCCAGTACCGCATGGGGAACGATATCGCTATACGCGTTTATGGGATGATTTTTTAATTGAAGTTCCAGTTGTCGTGTGGAATGATCGCACCTTCTTGCGTGTGGCCATTCAAGCCTACAACACGCCGAATGATATCGATCGACTCTTGACAGCCGTCAAACGCATTATTCATGAATAGTGCGCAGACGCGTGGAATTACATGGAGCGGGTGCACGCATGCACCCGCTCTTTACTTATACTCGTACACCTACCGATGATGCCGTTTGACGCACGAATGTGGCGGCAGCGTCGTATTCTCGGGCTTCTTTGAGATGCTCCAACAACACAGGCGTATCGGGATGCAACCTATTTAGTTGGCGCAACATGTAGCCGTAATCAAGACTTCCAAGTCCTGGTGCCGTTTCGCGGAGTGATACCACAAACGGACGCTCAATGACCATGTCTTTGATATGACATGCACGAATGTATGGCCCCAATAAATCAATGCAATGACTAATAAACGCACGATGCTGATAAAAGCGCTCAACGCTGTTGATCAGGTTGATTGGGTCAAGATGCGCCGCAAATTGCGGTCTATCAATCGCCTTTATGAGCAGCACATAACTCTCAGGTGAATCAGGATACATCCACGGCATTGTCTCAAGTGTGTAGTAGGTTTGTGTCGGTTTGACCGCATCAATGATGGTCCGCACCGTATCCACGATGAGCGCAAATGTGTCATCCGCGTAATTTGCCGCATCAGGGCCATCCCACTCACTACCGCGCGAACCGGCTATGTTGACACAACACCGAGCACCGAGTTCATCTGCCAGAGCAAGACGGGTCTGGCACAGTTGAATCGCAGCCTGACGCGTTGCGTCATCGGTTGAGACAGGGTTACTCCATGCACCCACCTCCCCAATCACGATATTGTGTTTGTGTGCTGCGGTACGATATGCAGCAATAGTCGCCGAATCAGTGGATTCATTGATTGGCGCATACGCGGCACGAAACCCAACGTTTTGCACAATTCTAGCCCATGACTCCGGGCTATCCCAGCGCGTAAATAGTGGTGAACCGAGCCGCATATCTGCTCCTTTGGCGTACTTAGTATGCCGAAACGTGGTCTAAGCTGGGGACAACCGCAATCCATGCGGCACCATGGACAAGTGCTACCTCAGTAACCCCATCAAGGTAATAGAATCGCATAGGTGAACTTGCATCTGGTTTGCGCCACTCAATGTCCAAGACCTGACCATCATGGAACATCTTTGCTCGCCCACTGCCGGTCACGCCAACATCGATGCGATCTTTTTCATCACCTTCGCGTAACGAACTTGCGGCTTCAATCAGAATCAGATTCTTCGTACTCACCTGATTCTTCGTGTTTGCATCGCGAGATACCTTGCCAAGTGCGGTGCGCAAATAGCGATTTCCAACTGGGTCGTAACTCCAACTGATTTTGTTCCAACTCCCGATAAAATAGTAATTTATCGTCTGACCAGCCGGACGATTCGCCGCATCACCATCACCACGATACAGGAATCCTATCTCCGGTTCCGCGATTGGCCACGCCGTATCATTCTCGTCTACCCAAGGATTTTTAAGCGGTCCCACATTGCGGGCAGCCAAATAATCACGGATTTGCTGACCACTCATATACAAGTTATGCGGCGCGTAGCGACTTTCTTTGCGATAGAATGTCGACCATGTCCCACCCTTGAGCCCATCAATGTCAACGAGTTCGGTCGTGCTTTGTAGAAGACCTAGACCCTCTGGTGATCCACCGGCATGGATGTGTACCGCATCATACCCCATAGCCCATTGCCCGTAGTACACACGCGTGCTACGAATCGGACCTATCTCAGTGGGGAGTTGACGATCGCCGTTATAAATGAACATTAAGCGCGTTATGCCACCTTCTGCGAGCGCCTCGTACACCACGGCTGCCTCACTGAATCCACTTTGTGGCCATGCCGCACTGATGTTATCAATCATGACGCTGACTGGGCGCGCATATACTTGACCACGTGGAAGCGTAGGAGCATCGTCTGCCGCGCCGACACGAAGCGGCCATACCAGCAACATAACTGTCAAAAAGAGTACCAACCGTATTCGCATTCGCATACAATACACACTTTCAATCGCGTAACCAAACTTGCTACCACTCTACCACACCGATTACACACTACACCATGAGTTTTTAAAGATTGTGAGCAATTCAACTCCTGCCTGTAAGAATATTGTTAGATTTAGCACTCTTTCATTGACACTGCTAATGTGAGTTCGCATAATAAAAGCAGTACGACGAAGTCACGTGCGCAATGATACACCGTCTTGCTCTATTCGCGAGACAGAAAGTGACAATATATGAGTGAAGAAGTCCGATTTATCCCACCAGTTGAACCACCAGCCTTGCCCCCGACCGCACCACTCGTGCCGATTGCCAACAAGCTCCCTGTTATTCGTCTGCGAAACACGGTGATATTACCGTACACGGTCATCACACTCCCGCTCAACGACGAAATCAGCTTGGCAGTAGAGGCAAGTAAACAAACCGAGCGCAAAGTCCTTGTGGCAATCTACGAACCACGTGACGATGACGATGATAATGATGATGCGCCATTTGATGATGTAGAAACGTCGCTTGTACGTACGGACGAAACACAAGAATTGGTGACGATTGCAACGGTGGCCAAAATTGAGCAAACCGGTCGACTCCCTGGTGGAGTAAATGGCATCGTCGTGCGTGGCATTCAACGCGCAGAAATCAGTGAACTTGAGCTCCAAGACGGTTTAGCGTATGCCCAGTTTCACACAATAGACGAAACATATCCGAGCGACGAGGCATTTGAACGTCTAAAACTTGAAGTTCGAGCGGCAATTGACGCAGTGCTTGAGATGCGGGGTGACATTCCACAAGAAATACGTACCTTCGTACGAAATATTGAGGAT
>VGPG01000140.1 GCA_016875555.1 Chloroflexota bacterium
AACGCTGAACCCCTTGGTCAGGTGACCACTGGTAGATGCAATTCCCCGGAATATCAGAGAAGCGCAATACCCCGTCGCACCACACTGGTCCTTCGGTGAAGATGAAGCCAGTAGCAATGCGTTCGGGGTTACCACCATCAAATAATGTGCGGAGTTTCATTGATTATTCCTCAATCCAATGCAGCGTGCGCGACACGGCTTTTTTCCATAGTGCATATTGTGCGGCACGTTTATCCTGATCCATATTGGGGAGCCAGCGTTGTTCTTCGCGCCAGTTTGCACTGACATCGCTGAAATCCCGCCACACGCCCACTGCAATGCCGGCAGCGTAGGCAGCGCCGAGCGCCGTTGTTTCGTTGATGACTGGTCGAATGACCGGCACTCCGACGACGTCGCTTTGGAACTGCATGAGCAAATTATTCACGGTCATACCCCCATCAACTTTCAGTTGATTGAGGCGTACTCCACTATCTTGTTCCATGGCATCAAGTACTTCACGCGTTTGCCACGCTACAGCCTCAAGTGCCGCACGCGCAATGTGCGCCTTTGTGACATACCGTGTGAGACCAGTTATGACGCCGCGTGCATCACTCCGCCAGTGCGGAGCAAATAATCCGGAGAAGGCGGGGACAATGACTGCGCCACCGTTATCGGGGACACTGGCAGCCAGTGCTTCAACATCGCTACTCTTGGTGATGATGCCCAAATTATCGCGCAACCACTGGATTAACGCGCCTGCGATGGCAATTGAACCTTCGAGGGCATACACTGCTGGTTGATCGCCAAACTTGTAGGCCATTGTGGTCAATAACCCGTGGTGTGACGGCACAATCGTGGTTCCTGTATTCAATAACATGAAACATCCCGTGCCGTAGGTGTTCTTGGCATCTCCGGGCGTTGTACATGCTTGACCGACCAGCGCTGCATGTTGGTCGCCGAGTGCTCCGGCAACGGGGACACCGGCCAGCAACCCGGTGGCGGTGCCGTAGATTTCACTTGATGAGCGTATGGTTGGGAGCATCTGGCGCGGTATGTCCATGATTGATACGATTTCGGCATCCCAATCAAGCGTTGCCAAATTCATCATCAAGGTGCGACCTGCGTTGGTGACATCGGTGACGTGAATGCCGCCATGCACACCGCCGGTGAGGTGCCAAATGAGAAAGGTGTCGATGGTGCCGAACAGTGCTTCACCGGCCTCGGCATCGGCACGTAGGCCAGGAACTGTGCGCAGGAGCCACATGAGCTTGGGACCTGCAAAGTAGGTTGCGAGTGGCAGGCCAGTGCGACTGCGAAAGCGATCGGCGCCGCCTATCTCACCGAGTTCTCGGCAGAGTGCATCCGTGCGCATATCTTGCCAAACAATGGCGTTGGCGTAGGGCTGGCCAGTGCGTTTGTTCCATACCACGGTGGTTTCACGTTGATTGGTTATGCCAATTGCGGCAATGTCGTTGTGGGACAGCTTTGCGGCTGCTAGTGCGCCGACAATTACTTGTTGTGTGCGTTGCCAAATCTCGTCGGGGTCATGCTCGACCCAACCGGGTTGTGGGTAGATTTGTGCGTGCTCGTGTTGAGCGACACCCATCACCTGACTACTCTGGTTGAAAATCATGCAACGTGTGCTGGTGGTGCCTTGGTCAATAGCAAGTATGAATTGGCGCATGGCGCAGGCTCCTGCTGGTTGTGTGGCTCTCTTCTTCCATCATTATACCGTCTGTGATTGACCCGTGATTTGCCACTTGACAAGATTTTGAGTTGTCGGTATATTCTTAGTAGGATTCTTTTTGCATTCTTGCCGTTCAGGCATAAAGGAGGTGGTGCTCATGGGTTGTAGTCACAAGCGCATGGGTGCTGCCGCAGTGGTGGCCCGCTAGTCACCGTTCGGTAGTACCCGATCCTCCACAGCCACAGGGTTCGCCCCTGTGGCTGTAGTTTTTGTATTGTGTCGTACACGCAAACCGCATCGCCGCGACAGATGTCGCGGCGATGCGGTTGATTGCTTAGGTCGTATGCGAGGGATTAGTTCTTTACGACGAAGTCTACGTGAATGACGGCGCGACTAACTGGGTGGCGCTGGAACGTGTGAATGTTGGCAGTCATTGGCTTGTGACCATCGATGTGCAACGTCACGTCGGTGCTGCGACCAGCAGCTTTGAACAACGGACCGAACTCACGAGCGTTGGTTTGTACGTTGATTGGCTCCATGCCCTTGCCGTATACGGTGGCTGGTAGGATGCCTTCGTTGCGCAATGATTTGACCTTTTTACCGATGACGGTGCGCAACTGCAATTTGATGTCGATTGCCATGATACAACTCCTTGTGTCAGTACCTTCGCATGTGCTGCTATGGGACATTCCCGGCACAAGATGGGATTATAGCAGATTTGTTGACGATTTGCGAATGGGTATGTCAATACTACTCATACACATTTCTAACGATATTTCTATTGAAGTTGTCTGCTAAACAATTACAATAAAATCAACTCGAACGATGATTACATCGTCGCTGTGCACTGTGGGCGTACATTCTGACCTGACACAACGCGACCAAACCCTGTGTAATCATGAGAAAGGGATTGATACGAGCATGAGTAGAATTATCGGTATTGACCTAGGCACTACGAATTCGTGTGTGGCGGTCATGGAGGGTGGCGACGCAGTCGTTGTGCCAAGCTCTGAGGGCAATCGTACAACTCCATCGATTGTGGCATTCACCAAGAGCGGCGAACGTTTGGTAGGACAAACCGCCAAGCGACAGGCCACCGTCAACCCAGAGAATACGTTTTATTCGATAAAGCGCTTCATTGGACGCATGTACGGTGAAATCGAAAAAGAGCGTGAGATGGTACCGTACAAGGTAGCACGCGGCTCACGTAACGATGTACGCTTGTTCTCAAGCCATAGCTTTAATGAATATGCCCCCCAAGAGATCTCAGCCATGGTCTTGCAGAAGCTCAAAGCTGATGCCGAGGCCTACTTGGGCGAGCCAGTCCGCCAGGCCGTGATTACGGTGCCAGCTTACTTCAATGACAGTCAGCGTCAGGCAACCAAGGATGCCGGTAAGATTGCTGGTCTCGAGGTGCTCCGCATCATCAACGAGCCGACGGCCGCTGCATTGGCCTACGGTCTCGACAAGAAGAAGGACGAGACGATTCTCGTTTTCGACTTGGGTGGTGGTACGTTTGACGTCTCGATTCTTGAGGTGGGTGATGGTGTGGTCGAGGTCAAGTCCACCAATGGTGATACCCACTTGGGCGGTGACGATTACGACCAACAGGTCGTACGCTGGATGATTGACGAGTTTCGTAAGGATCAAGGCATCGATCTCGGCAAAGATCAGCAAGCCCTGCAGCGTCTCAAAGAAGCCGCTGAAAAGGCCAAGATTGAATTGTCGAGCATGTCAGAGACCGAGTTGAACTTGCCGTTCATCACTGCCGATGCAAGTGGTCCAAAGCACTTGCAGATGCGTCTCAGCCGTGCCAAGTTTGAGCAGTTGACGTCAAGTTTGACGGAGCGCTTGCGCGGTCCAGTTGAGCGTGCGCTCAAGGATGCCGGCATGCAAGCACATCAGCTCAACGAAGTCGTGTTGGTGGGTGGTTCAACCCGCATGCCTGTGGTGCAAGAGTTGGTGCGTAAGTTGACCGGCAAAGAGCCAAACAAGAGTGTGAACCCGGATGAAGTTGTTGCTGTTGGTGCCGCCATTCAGGCGGGCGTGTTGGGTGGCGAGATCAAAGACGTGGTATTGCTTGATGTGACGCCATTGTCGCTTGGTCTTGAGACGTTGGGTGGCGTGATGACGCGTCTTATCGAGCGCAACACGACCATTCCTACGCGCAAGAGCGAGATTTTCTCGACTGCAGCCGATAACCAGACGGCAGTGGACATCCACATCTTGCAAGGTGAGCGTGACCTGGCCAACGACAACATGTCGCTTGGGCGCTTCCGCCTCGAGGGGATTCCACCGGCGCCACGTGGTATGCCAAAGATTGAAGTGACCTTTGATATCGATGCCAACGGTATCTTGAATGTGTCAGCCAAAGATCAGGCCACGAACAAGGAGCAACGCATCACGATTACTGCGAGCACCAATCTGAGCAAAGAAGAAGTGGATCGCATGGTCAAGGATGCAGCGGTGCACGCCGAAGAAGATATGCGCAAGCGTGAGATGATCGAACTCAAGAATCGCTCAGATAGTTTGGCATATGACAGTGAGCGTTCGGTCAACGAGATGGCGGCCAACCTAGATGCTGGCTTGGTGGAGCAAATCCGTAAAGCGATTGCAGATTTGCGCCAAGCGATTGCTGAAGAGAACAGCGACGCGATGAAGTCGAATGGCGAAACCTTGGCGCAGTTGATGGGTCAGGCCACGCAATCGGCGACAGCAGCTGGTGACAAAGGCCCCAAGAAGAACGAAAACGGCGACGTGGTTGACGGTGAATACACGGTCGACTAAGCCGGAATAGACAAGTACGCATACACGGCATCACACTGCGTGATGCCGTGTATTTTCGTCGAATTGTGCTCCATGGATGACGGATGATAGAAGCGGTAGACAGCGGTAACTAACCATAATACGTAAAAACCGTTTTATCTTTTCGTGTATACTTTGCATACAAAGATACAATCATGGGGTTAACAAATGACTCTGGTTGATTTAGCAGTTGTGCTGGTCATGGCGGTATTTGCGGTCCTCGGATTTTATTGGGGTGCAATTCGTCAGATTCTTGCAATGGCAGGGTTGATTGCCAGCCTTGTGGTTGCTGGTCGTGTGTCCATTCAATTTGCTGAGTTACTTCAGGTGTATGTTGGTGATCAATCGATTGCCATGTTCCTGTCAGTGGCGATGATTATGCTTGCCGTCAATGGCGGTGCAAGTCTGCTTGCGTCATTGATTCAACATTATTTTGGATTAATTGCCCTAGGCACGTTTGACCACATCATCGGCGGCGCGTTCGGATTTATGCAGGCGACGGTCATGTTGGTTGCATTGCTGTTAATTTTGGCAGCATTTCCCAATCAACTATGGATTGACACATTGCGTGCATCCACGGCAGTCAATTTGATCGTCTATTTATTTGGTGGCACCGTACTACCAGTCATACCAGAGCCGTTGCAGAGTGCGGTACGGATTGTGGTTTTCCGGTGACTTATTTACAAAACTAGGTGCATTTGCTACTATGGTGGTGTGTGGGTGTTGCACCCCAAAATGATTGGAGAGGCATGGATACACAGGCATTGGCACGGCGCATTGTCGAGCTTGCTGAAGACAAACAAGCAACTGACATTGTGTTGTTAGATTTGCGCTCATTGCGGACATTTGCTGATTTTTTTGTCATCTGCAATGGAGAGAGCGATCGCCAACTTAAGGCAATTCTTGATGCGGTTGACACGGGTGTCGAGACGGAGTTCGGTTTTGATGCAAAGCCAGAGGGTCAAACGCAGTCTGGTTGGGTATTGCTTGACTATGGTGACGTGGTCGTGCATATTTTTTCAAAAGAGATGCGTAGTTTTTATGCCCTCGAGCGGTTGTGGCACGAGGCCACCCCCCTCGTGGTTGTACAGTGAGGTGAATCATGGATTCAGGACGTTCGCGGATCATGGCGTTTAGCCTCGGGGCTGCAATTGGCAGCGCAGTTGGCTTGATTCTCGGTTCGTTGTTGACATATTGGATAGGCGATGAGACGATTCGGTCGATTCGTGGTAGTCTGCAACGCCAAGCCGACCAGCCCAACTTTGAAAATCTGTTGCAGTAATAGGTTGCGATGCAACCGCCCTGTCAGCCACACAGCTGACAGGGCGGTTGATGTTTTGTGGGGCAATGCGTTGTGTTGTAGCATGCACCAAGCTGGAGTGTAGGCGTTGTGCAATCTGCTCGACGTACTACTTGTGAGTGTGTGTTGATAGATGCGTAACGCCTACACCAATGCCGGCACCGCTGATTAATGCGTTGGGCTTATTTACGCGCCCATAGTGGTGCCAGCCGGTGCTTCGTCACAGAGGACGATGGTTGTCTGTGGTGCTATGCGCAACTGGCTGACTGTTGGATGATGTATGGTGCCCTGCCACAGTGGATGTGGTAGATGCAGTTGTATGTCGACAGCGTGCGTTGCATGGATATGACACTCACGAATCCGTCCACCGTGCCACGTGATATCGACAGTTAAGCCGCCACGGGCACGCAACCCACGCACACTGCCATGCGACCAGTGCCGTGGTAGGGCAGGGAGAATGGCTAGACGACGCCCATGACTTTGGAGCAACAATTCGGCGATGGCAGCGGGAGCGCCGAGGCTACCATCAATTTGGAAGGGTGGATGTGCGCCCAGCATGCTCGGATACGTAGAATCACGGAGCAGACGATAGAGAATATCAAGTGCCATATCGCCGTCGTGGAGCCGTGCAAAACAACAGGCGAACCAGGCTGCACTCCACCCGGTGTGTCCACTTCCATGGGCGAGGCGCGTCATCAGGCTTTGACGGGCTGCCTGTGCGAGAGCAGGTGTCTGCCAGGGTGTTATCTGCTCCGCAGGGTACAACCCATAAATGTGCGAAATATGGCGGTGACCAGGTTCAGCTTCGATCAGGTCGTGGCGCCATTCTTTGAGACGCCCATCGGCGCTGATGAGTGGATCTGGCAATCGCGAGAGTGCCTGTTTGATGTCATCAATCCAGGGCGCATGAGTGTATCCGATAGTATCGACAAGGTCAAGAATCGCCACAAAAAGCGCTCGTGCCATGCTGATGTCTGATTCGGTACCGATGCTCAGCGCACATGGCGCACCATCTGGGGCAATGAAGACATTTTCGGGCGATGTGGCGGGTGAACTCTGGATGGTGCCATCAGGCTGTATCTGGAGCCAATCTAGGAGGAATGCGGCGGCCTCACGCATGATAGGCAATGCGGTTTCGTTGGCGAAGGTGTGATGTTGTGTGAACAAGGCTTCTTCGTAGAGGTGCATGCTCAACCACGCCGCAGAGAACGGCCACAAGAACCAGACGGCTTTGCCTTTGACGGCATTCGCAGGTGCCCAAATATCGGTGTTGTGGTGGGCTGTCCACCCACGTGCGCCATAGCTCTGGGCAACGCGCGTGCCATCAATGTGCAGGTTACGGATGAGTTGGGTGAGCGGTTGTTGGCACTCTGCCAGGTTGGTGGTAAGTGCTGCCCAATAATT
>VGPG01000141.1 GCA_016875555.1 Chloroflexota bacterium
CATCGCTTTTGGGAGTAATTCGACGAGCCGTGCATCCATACAGGTCAATATGGCCAGACCTTTGTTCGGAAATTTGCTCGTTTGCATCGGCTCATACGCTCGAGTCGCCACGAATGAACGGTTGTGTTCTAGTAGATTATCAAGAATGCTCAAGCTGCCCTCATCTTGTGTTATGAACGGTTGAATGACATCTTTCAATATACACTAAATACGTGCACACACGCATTCGATTAACAGATATACTGGCATTTATGTGGGCGCTTGCAACCGCAGCGTAAGCACGAGTGTCATATCGTCATCGCTCTTTTGCCGGAGTTTATCGCTATCGAGCAAAGTGGTAAGTACTGGGTGTGCTTGCGCAAGTTCAGACTCGGGGAGCGATGCAAGCCACTGTATCAATGGTGTGAAGAATCCGGGATACGCTGCATTCGTCTGATAGTTGATGCACATTGGTTGCACCCCATCACTCAACAGTGCAATCCCGTATAGCTCTTCCACACCATGACTGAATCGTAGATTCGAAAGATATTCGTTGCTCGTCAGTGGCACTGTGACATTGATGAATTCGCCATTGTCAGGTGCACTGAGAGTTTTTACCTCGGTTGCAGAAAGAATACCCACGACTGCGCCATCACCAATGTGAAGTACATGCCATTCTTTTGGTGTGAGTACAGCAATAAGTAACGTACATGCGTATTCGCGTAATGTATGTGCGTTTGTGGTTGCAAGTTCTTCTAGTGCAGTCCGTGCCTGTGAGACCGCGTCTGTCATGATATCCTTCATGACGATTTGTGCCTGTGGTGTGCCAAGAATAAAATGTGAAATAGATGACATCAGAGATGGAGCAGGCGGATTTGTTGCGTTCGCAATGCGTGTTACTACATCTTGACATACGAATTTGGATCCGACATCGGAATACGCTGCTGAACCAAGCCCATCAGACACAGCGATTATCACTGAATCGCCGATTTGCATCACATAATTGCTATCTTGGCAAGGCATATTGGCACGGATGTGACCGGTACCAATGACTGATGCGCGTGCTATTCGCCACTGCATACGTTGTTTACCTTTGTGGCAACGCCGTCCACCACAGAGTGGACGGCGTTTGGCCGTATTAGACTTGACTCCAGCTCTCAGCAGACGAGAGTGGTACTTGCTGTCCTGGTTGTGATTGTGATACGGCCTTGAGGCTTGCAGACAGCCAGACAAACAACTCGCGGAAGTGCAACCCTTTGAGCATCATTGGTGGACGGGTTGAGAGTTGCTTGAGTACTTCAATATCCGCACCCTCGACACCCACTGAGAAGAATGCAACGCTCTTGTTTGCTTCGTCTGCTTTGATGCGTGTAGCCGCTGCCTGCCACGCATTCCCATCTGTTGGCGCACCGTCAGTAATCAAAAAGATCCACGGTCGGTAGTACGGCGTGCCGTTGTCTTTGTACAACTGCTTACGAACCGCAATCTGGTCAAGTGCTTGCTGAAGCGCAGCACCCAAAGGTGTATCCCCGTTAGCCTGCAAAACGGGGGGTGTAAAGTTCGACGCTGAGATGAAGTCTTGTGTGAGCTGCGCTGGACCGAACGTCACAATTGCTATTTCAACGCGCGATTGAGCAACGCTGTCACTTTGCAGTGCATTGTGAAATTCTACAAGCCCTTGATTGAGTTGATCGATGCGCTCACCATGCATTGAACCTGAGGTGTCGAGCACTAGCACACATGCGACACGCGGATCAGGGTTTGTTGGGTCAAATGAAACATCAGGAATGTTTGACACGACAATTCTCCTCAAATAAAACGTACGCAAGTGATACGCACGGTGCGTAACAATAGTTGCATGGTGTCATGATATCATACGTTATGCAGTATTGCGTATTGCTGAGGTATATGTGATTCAACAACTTATTCAATCCTTCAAAGATACACTCGCACGAGCCCAGAATGTCGAAGCTGTGCGACAAGCATTTGTGGCGGCAGTCGCAGATGTGCATCTCGATTCCAACGAAATCGCCGCACTACGTGCCGAGGTTGCCAAACATCAATTGACTGCAGATGAAGTGCGCGAAATAGGCGTTCACGTACTTCACGATGTGGCGCAACGCATCAAACAAGATGGATTCGTTACAGATCATGAAGTAACGATGATGCATCAAATTGTACAACTCACGCAAGTGCCGTCTAGTCATCTGGGCGAATTAATGGCCACGCTTCATCTTCAGCGCAAAATGTATGAGGTTAGCCAGGGCAAACTAGCGCCAATTATTGTCACAGGAATTAATCTGCAACGCGGTGAACAGGCGTATTGGCATGAACCTGTAACATTGTACGAAGAGCGTGTAGTACGTCGTGAAATGGTTGGTCGCAGTCAGGGTGTGAGTATTCGCATCATGCGCGGCGTGTCGTATCGAATTGGTGGTACTCGTGGGCAATCAATGCCGGTGTATGCGGATGTGCCTGCTGCTTCCGGTGATTTAATTCTGACTGATAAGCGGGTTATTTTCAAAGGGGATAAAAAAAGTGTTGCGCTCGCCTGGGATGATGTGATTGGCATAGATCCATACACAAACGCAATTACAATTCATTCTGGCAAATCAAACCAACCACTGCGCTTTTTTTATCGACGCGCGGGCACTGCTGAGTTGGTGGCGCAAATTGCGTCACACTTGATGACATAATTTACTGTGCGTCTGATGTGTTACGCACTGCCACATCTGCTAACGTGGTGTCGTCAAGTATGTCGCTCATCGCAGTTCTTACATCGTTCATGACCGCACGTAACTTGCACGTACTTTCGTCGGGACAGTTACATGGTTCATAGGCAATTTGTGAGACGCACTTAATGGGTGCAAGTGGTCCGTCAAGAATGCGAATGATGCGGCCAAGAGTGATGGTGTCAGCTGGTTTGGCAAGGGAGTATCCCCCGCCAATACCTGATTTACTGTGGAGCAAACCTGCGTTTTTGAGAGAAAGCATGATTTGTTCCAAGAACTTGATTGGAATGTGTTCTTGTGCTGCGATGTGCTTTAATTGTGTTACCTCGCCACTAGTCTGCTGTGCGAGGCGTATCATGGCTCTCAGGCCATACTCTCCGCGTTTTGATAGTCTCATCGGATGTGTTGCACACGCACAGTTTTGGCTGTGCGTGTGCTCCTACTTTCTTTACAACGTGATGGCCCGGCCAGCCTCTGCACTCCGATAGATGGCGTCTACTATGTCTGTGACTTGTAGTGCTTGTTCTGCTGTGGCGTTTGGCGAGATACCTGTTTGGATAGCTTGCACAAAGTCTGCAGCTTGTCCGATGCCAGGTTCAATACCATCATCGGGCATCCAGTCGGGTGACCAACTCGTGAGCATGTCGTATTGTGCTTTATTCACTTTGAGTGGGAAGACGTCTAGCCCGGCGGTCGTACCTGATAGAGAGATTGTCTCTTTTGATTCTGGTACATTGAGTGCCCATGAGCATTCAAGTAGCATGCTTGCTCCATTTTCAAAGCGTATAAATGCAGCTACTTGATCCTCAACAGTGAATTCTTGATAATTCCATTGTCCCCACGGATTAACATTTGGTTTGGTGCCGAGGTGTTGTGAAATACTCGCAGTGACTTCAGTGGGTTTGGGGTTACCCATGAGGTAGAGTGCTGAATCGAGGGTGTGAACACCAAAGTCAATCATGGCGCCGCCGCCTTGCATGTGTTTGTGCACAAATGAACCCCATGATGGGATGCCTCGGCGACGTAGCGCGTTGACGCGTACCATGTACACATGGCCAAGTTCGCCTACATCGATGATTTTCTTTGCGGCCTTGACTTGTGGGCGATGACGATAGTGAAACCCAATGGTGAGTATCTTGTTGTTCTGTTTTGCTGCAGCAATCATCGCGCGACCTTCGGCTGGATCAAGTGCCATTGGCTTTTCACATAACACATGTATGCCTGCGTTCAACGCATCAATCGTGGCCGGTGCGTGAAACTTGTTCGGTGTACATACCACGACACCATCAAGTTGCTCTTTGGCAATCATCTCTTTGTAATCGCTGTACAACGCAGGAATGTTGAACTGTTCTCCTGCTTGCTTTAGTGTCTCTGCAGACAAGTCTGCGGCAGCCACAATTGCAACATCTGAATGTTTGCTAAAGCATGGCATGTGACGATTACGAGCGATGCCACCTGTGCCAATCATTCCGATTCGTACCTTCGACATGATTCCTCCAAGCGATTACTGATTGGCATTCGCTCACACATGGGCATGATGCGATATCGCCAGTTGCAAAGAATTCGAACGTGTCACTGTGTAGTACATACCTGTCGAACACTTCTATTGTAGCAAATATCTGCCATTCATCACCACTCCTTCCAACATATTAACATTCATAAATGAAAAGGAGAATCAAAATGTTATACAATGAAGAGGTTGTGGGTGTACGGCATCAAATCACTGGAATTGTCATATATATTGCATCTTGTTCCATTTTTGCGGTGATTGTGTTAATTTTCGTGTGTGACGCGGCGGGTGTTGACACTGCTCCACTGTGAACATAGCAGTGACGTTGCGTGCTGCACTCGTTCGATTGGAGTTTGTTGATGTGGTGCGTGAGTAACACCTATGTATGAGTATGTCTGATATGCAACTGAGCGGTTGCCAGTGTACGAGTACTTGTGTTGCGTACTACAACCCAATGAATCATAGGATTGTGGAATGATCAAGCGTGAGTTAGGCAAGACGGGTGTACAAGTCTCAATCATAGGTGCTGGTGATTTAGCAGATCGTGCATTGCCGTTTGGAGAGAGTGTAGCAACAGTACAACGCGCAATTTCATATGGTATAAACGTTATTGACACTGCTCCTGGTTATGAAGATGGATACTCCGAAGAAATTGTTGGTGCTGCCATCAAATTACGCCGTGCTGACCTGTTCGTCATCACAAAAATAGATGATTTTGATCGTCCGGTACATGTACAGCTCGCAGAATCCCTTGAACGTCTTGATTGCGATCATGTGGACGGTTACGTGTTTCATGGGCTCTCTGATATTGCACTGTATAAGCACTTGAGTCGACCAGGTGGATTATTTGATGAGTTGGCAGCGCTCAAAGCGCGTGGGCTGGTGCGGTTTGGCGGGATTTCTTCGCATCAACCTGAAGTGCTCTTGCATGCTATCCTGGATGGCCATTGCGACATTGCCATGTTCCCAATAGGTGCGTTTGTTGATCGCCGCTACATCGATGAGACACTTCCGCTGTGTCGCGAACGCGGTATTGGTACTGTCTGTTTCAAGACGTTCGGTGCCGGTAAACTTGTCACGGATACTGAAGGGTATGGTCGACCCGTCGTTCAACGACCTCGTGGTAAGCTATCAAGTGGCGGCATTAATGCGCCGCTCACTGATACTCGTCTGAGTATTGAAGAATGTGTTCATTACACGTTAACGGTTAATCCTGACGTTGCACTTCTCGGCATGAGCTTTGTGAATGAGATGAAATGTGCCATTGCGGCGTATGAGTCGTTCGTGCCACTCGATGACCATCAACTGCGCGATATTGAGTTGCGTGCCGTCAACGCGCGTGCCGGCAAAGGCCCTTGCTGGTGGAACCCAGACCCGAACGCTTAATGCGCAGACTCTTCAAATAATTGGAGGAGTACATGCAGTCGATTCGCAGCAGGATTCATGCGGATTTTGTGCTTGCCGTCATACTCACCGTCATCATCCCGTTCGGGTTACTTCTGCGAAGTCTGAAAGTACCGGCAAAGTACTACCAACGTATACCGTTCCTCGCATATTGGCGTGCATCGAGTTTGCTGATGGTTACAGTCTATTTGTTGATTGCACAACGATCGTATGCGATGGTCAGTGGAATTACTGCACGCATTGCAATTGCTTCGGCGCTGCTCCGTTTTCCGTATCAAGATGATGGATTCGTGCGTTGGTGGGTATGGATGACCGTTGGGTACTGTTTATCTGGTGCGGCGATAAATAGTACACAAATATGCAATGTGGCAGTACGTCGGGAGTATGAGTCGGCAACGCAGGTGTATGCGCACCTGTTCCATCATGGGCACGATGTGCGTATGCTCGGGCGTGTCGGAGATGTGGGTGTGATAAGTTGGGTTGTGGGTGCGATAGTGGGGTAGTTGCGTCAAAGATAATGACATAATGCGTGATTTGTGGTGGTAGCACCAAAACACCCTCCGTCGTTACACGACGGAGGGTGTTGGCTTTACAAGGAGGGATGACTACTTCTTGGCGCCTTCGAGGACTGCTTGCGCAGCGGCCAAACGAGCAATCACGACGCGGTACGGGCTGCAGGAGACGTAGTTAAGGCCGGTGCGGTGACAGAACTTCACTGATGCTGGCTCGCCACCGTGCTCACCACAAATACCCGTCTTGAGGTTGGCACGGGTGCTGCGGCCGCGGCTGACGCCCATCTCGACGAGCTGACCGACGCCCTCTTGGTCAAGCACTTGGAACGGATCGTCGGCAAGCAACTTGTTCTCAACATACTTGGGCAAGAAGCGACCGGCGTCGTCACGGCTCATACCGAAGGTGGTCTGGGTCAGGTCGTTGGTACCGAATGAGAAGAACTCGGCCTCTTGCGCAATCTTATCGGCGGTCAAGGCGGCACGTGGCAACTCAATCATGGTACCGACGAGGTACTCGAACTCAACGCCACTCTCGGCCTTGACTTCAGCGGCCACGCGGTTGACGACTTCTTTCTGCTTCTTGAGCTCGCTGACGTCGCCGACGAGTGGGATCATGACCTCAGGCAACACGGTGATACCGCGCTTCTTCACGGCCACGACGGCACGGAAGATGGCACGTGCCTGCATCTCAGTGATTTCGGGGTATTCGATACCCAAGCGGCAACCACGGAAACCAAGCATTGGGTTGGCCTCTGACAAGGCATGAATCTTGCTCTTGAGCGCAGCTGATGGGATGCCCATCTTCTGTGCCAAGGCGTCGATTTCGGCGTCGCCGTGTGGCAAGAACTCGTGCAACGGCGGGTCAAGGGTGCGGATGGTGACTGGGTAGCCGTCCATCTCGGTAAAGAGACCCTCGAAGTCTGCCTGCTGGAGCGGCTCAATCTTGGCCAAGGCAGCTTTGCGATCTGCGAGTGACGTGGCGACAATCGTCT
>VGPG01000142.1 GCA_016875555.1 Chloroflexota bacterium
GCTGAATTACACCTTCTTCTTCACCGACATTAACAATGGTCAACAACTCTTCTTCGGTGACAATCGGAGTTAACACCTCTTTGCCACTCAGCCCAAAGACCCGGCGCGCCATAAAGTCAATCAGCATGATGATTGGGCGCAAAATAATCGTCAGAAAGTAGAACGGTCCAGCGATAAACCGTGCGGTCTCACTCGGATTACGCAGCGCAATGGCTTTGGGCAGCGCCTCAGCAAACAAAATAATACCAATCGTCATCGCTACAATCCACAAGATTTCCTGATAGAGTTGTAACCCTTCAAGCAGGCTGACCACGAGTGCAGTAGTAACGATGAAACCGATGGTATTGAGGAGCAACACTGACACTTTAAAGCGGTACGCATCGTTAATTAACGCATGCACCAAATTTGCTCGCGACGACGTGTGCAAAGCATTTAATTGTCGTCGCGAAATCATACTTAACGATGCCTCAGCAGCTGAGGCAAGTCCAATTAAGAACAGGGCACACAAGATACCGATCCACCTGAGCGGTATGTCGATTGGGTCCAACATGACTCCTTTATTTGTCGTGGTGCATCAACTACGAAAAAAGAGCACTCAACGACAAATCTTTGTGAATACGCAAAATCGCCTCTGCAAAGAGCGGCGCCACGCTAATCGTACGAATACGCGCATCGACCGACTCTGGTGCTTGAGGGATTGTATCAGTCACAATGGTTTCAACCATTTGTGAGTCTCGTAACGCACTAATGCCATCACCTGCAAAAATGCCGTGCGTTGCACAGGCATAGACATGCGTGGCACCGCGCTGACGCAATGACTTGGCCGCCTCAACCAACGTGCCACCGGTTGAAATCATATCATCCACAATGACCGCTGGGCGCCCAGCCACATCGCCCACCATTTCGAGCATTTCGACGGCGTCCGGACGTGGGCGTTGTTTGGCAATAATCGCCAAACTGGCACCGATACGCTCGCGGAAGGCATTCGCACGCCCCACGCCACCTGCATCCGGTGAAATAACCACTGGATCTTTGAGGTTTAGGCCACGCACATACTCGGACAACAACTGTCCGGCTTGTAAGTGATCGACCGGAATGTCAAAGAAGCCCTCGATGGCCGGTGCGTGCAAATCCATCGTCAACACGCGATGCGCACCTGCGGTACGAATCAAATTCGCCACGAGCTTAGCCGAAATAGGCTCACGTCCGGTGGTCTTCTTTTCTTGTTTGGCATACCCATAATACGGGATTACCGCAGTAATACGTGCCGCAGAAGCTCGACGTACCGCATCAATCAGAATCAACAACTCCATCAGGTTGTTGTTGACCGGCGTACATGTTGGCTGAACGATGAACACGTCCGAACCACGCACGTTTTCTTCGATTTTGATACGGGTCTCACCGTTTTTGAAGGTACTGACCGTCGCACGACCGAGATTCATGTTGAGGCAAGCAGCGATGTCTTTGGCGAGGGCGAGATTGGCGTTGCCGCTAAAAACTTGTAAACGACCTTCCATACTGCATCACCCGATCCCGCGGGATCGAGCCTCCTCCTTGTCTGTGAGCAACGAGTCACGGTACGTAACGACCGTAAACGGTGCGAGCGTTTGCATGTCTTGTATTGTACTGTGTTTCACCACGCAATGTGGCAATTCACACTGAACACCAATCACACTACTCTCGATTGTGGTGTGCGGACCTATCTCGCTCCCAGATCCAATGGTGGTTGTTCCAACAATGATACTCCCCGGCCATATCACACAATCGGCGCCAATCGTGACCTCTGGCGCAATTACCACCTGGTGCGGTTGTATGATTGTGACGCCTTGTGCCATCAAACGCCGGTTGGTACGCTCTTGGAGCAAACGCTCAGCTTCTGCCAGTTGGATACGATCGTTGACGCCATACGCATCACTTGCATCAGTCGCAACAACGGCTCGCACCGCACCCACTCCAGCATCAGCCACAGCTAGCGCTACCAAGTCAGTTAAATAATATTCGTTGGTTAATTCATTTGGCGTGACACGTGGTAATGCGTGGCGCAACCACTCCATCGAAATCACCATAATCCCACTATTTGATTCACGAATCATCTGCTGTGCCGGCGTGCAGTTTTTGGCTTCGACAATCGCCAATACGTTGCCGCCCTCGTCGCGCACAATACGACCGTACTGATGAGGTGCCGGCGCATCAAAACTCAACACACCAACTAACGCATGATGTACGTCTTTGTCCGCAATCACAGCTTGAATGGTTGACGCTTGAATGAGTGGCGTGTCACCAAATAACACGACCACATTGCCGTCAGGAGCATGGAGTGAGGATAACGCTTGCACAACAGCATGCCCCGTCCCTCGTCGTTCGTGTTGAATGACATACGTGTAGGCATCCCCGCATGCGTGTGCAATATCCGCATGGGTATGTGGTGCCACGACCACGCACACCTGTGTGGCCGAAAGGACATCGGTCACATCAAGAATACGCCGCAACATTGGGCGACCGGCAAGTTGATGGAGTACTTTTGGAGTGTTCGAACGCATACGTGTACCGTCGCCGGCAGCGAGGATTACGATTGTCTGCGTTGAGGGGGAGTGCGTCATCGTTCGGCTCAAGTCCGCGTTGATGCAAAATGCAGGTGGTTGCCAGACTAGGATTCGAACCTAGACAGACGGATTCAAAGTCCGTAGTGCTACCGTTACACAATCTGGCATTACCGTGTTGGATTATACCACAGGCATGTTACGCTACGCAAAAGAAGTTTTGGTGATTCCTTGACCCATAATCTTCTAGTTGTTGCGTTGCTTCGCATTGCGTTGCCCGTACCAACCAAACAGCGCTAACATCACCATTAATATCACAACTAACTGCATGCGCACCGCATCAATGGCCACCAGCGCATCGGTAAACGTAGGAATAACTTTGCGCATCCACATATACAGCGCCATCGGCAACTGCACAATGTCTGACGCATATGCACCAAATCCAAACGGTCCTGCAAACAACACAACCAACTCAGCCATGATGAGTACGCTGGTGATAACCGCTACCACCCCAATCAAGAACGCCATTAATGTACTCCACCACGGTTGCCGAGATTGTATCGGTGGCATAGCATGGTCAGCAGCAATCGCTAACAACCGCGCCGTAAGCTCTGCTGGTGGCTCAGCTATCACCACCGATGCAAGATGTGCATCTATTGTATTTATGTGTTGGGCATACTGTCGACAAGCGTCACACTGTGTGATGTGTGTCATCGCCAATTCATCGTGATCGCCGCACGCGATGGCCGTACGTACCTCGTTACATACCTTCATAACACGCCCCCATGGTCACTTTCATGAACTTCTGGATACCGCTCGCGCATCAATTCAAACATGCGTTCTTTGCCACGCCGTATATGACTGCGCACGGTATTGAGTGGAATACCCATCATCTCTGCGATATCAACATATCGCTTATCGTGTATATAAAAGAGCGTCAATGCCATACGATAGTGCGGTTCAAGGAGTTCTAAACACGCATTCAGCATGCGTCGCGTCTCTGAATGCTCTAGTGCTTGCTGAGGATCGTGCTCATCGACATCATCCACGATTAACGTGACCGGATCGAGATCGTCATCACTCGTAGGGCCAATCATCTCCTGCACTTGTCGACTACGCCGACGTAATTCATCACGTCCCAAGTTTACGACGAGACGATAGAGCCATGTTGTAAAGCGGCTCTCGCCATTATACTGCCGTATCGAACGGAAGAGGCGTACAAAGGCTTCTTGCGTTAAGTCGCTTGCATCATCGGGATGATGCAACACACTCATTGCCACACTATACACGTATTGCTGTTGACTCATGACGAGCTCGTTTAATGCATCACGATCGCCATTTTGAGCACGTCGAATAAGCGATTCTGATGGCTCAGCCAAAACTCGTCACTCCTTCGGTGTACACTCACTCACCGCCCCTATGCTACCATATGTTGACGATAGCAGGCAATAATTAGTTGCACGGGGAACCAAACCATGACACTCACTCGCGACTTTACTGCGACCACATTCGTCGTCGAACACCACAAAACGCTGCTGCTTTTGCATCGTAAACTACAGATGTGGTTGCCCCCTGGTGGACACATTGACCCCAACGAGCTGCCACACGATGCGGCGTGTCGCGAAGTTCTCGAAGAGACTGGTCTGGTCATTGCACTGCATAGTCGTGCGCATGCAATTGGACATGTTCTTGCCTTGCCACAACCACACTGCATATTGCTCGAGGATATCGGCCCAGATCATCAACACATTGATTTTATCTACTTTGGCCGTGTCATCGGTGGCACCCTCAATCCGTCAACACGCGAGAGCACGGGTGTCCGTTGGCTTGATTGGCATCAGCTCAATGACCCAGATATCGCCGAGGATATTTGTGTACTTGGGCGGGCTGCAATTGAATTCTTTGCACATACCGATTCTGAAAAACAATGATGCAGGACACCCAGAGGAACACATCTACCGTTGCTGCCTCTCGGCCCTGGCGGGGTTTGACGCGTATCTGCCGTCCTGCACCACAAGCATTATAGCCGTCCAGTATCCGGCATGTCAACTTTGGTATACAGAATGAGTGCGACCGCCACCCAAAAACAATACATCAAATCGGTCACAAACCAGAATTGATCAACCATACCGTGCACAAACGCGGCCACAAGCATGACTCCTGCGGCTCGTATCGTCAGATGCGATGAACCATACACCAGACTTCGACGCACCACGTGCCACATCATGCCACCCAACACAATCACACCCACAACACCCAGATTCAACCATGTATCAAGCACCACATTGTGTGGATGCGATGCATATTGCTCACTCGTCCCAATTAAGCGCGCATCCATGATGCTTCGGCCATATTCGGGATTATGATAAAAGTAAAATTGCCCAAGTCCTAATCCCCACGGCCGTTGCCACAACCATGTCACACTCTCTTGCCACAATAACCAGCGTGCATCGATACTCCCAATACTATCACCACGTGTTAAGACGGCCACAAACACGAGCGCGCTACCGGCAATCAATAATGCGCCGACGAGTCGTACAAACGGAATAGCACGACGTTGTTGAAGATGCCACACGACTAACAACCCCGTGGCCAGTGCAACACCCATCCACGCTCCACGTGAAAACGAGAAAAGAATGCCGAGTGCAAGCACACCAACCGCCAACCATCGCACATTGAGCTGTGGACGCATACCGAGCACACCAATCACCGCCAATGGCCACACGCGCTCCAAAAACAACCCGAGATTATTGGCATGACCGTAGACACTGGCGACACGGCGAATATTCCCTGTGGCCACTACATTCTCGCTGAATGCCCGCTTATCACCGAGCAACGGCACCAGATCAAACCCCACAAACTGCAGCACACCCAGTCCTGCAACCACCACACCAGCAACAATCATCCCGCGCTGTAGCCACTGCGACATCGCTCCCGACATCAGCGCATGACGTGCACACAACAACCAGATAACCGGCTCAACAATCAACCAGCGCCACACACGTAGCGCCTCACCACGACCCTCTGGTACCACCCATATCATGCTGATTGTGGCACTCGCCAATAACAACACGATCCACGCATCAAAGGGGTGCCACTGCCATGGCCAGTTGCGCTGACGAATGAACCCGATGCCCGCACACGCCACCGTAACCAATAACACGATTTCGTGGAGAGGCACTCCCGCACGCTCCGTTATCGCCACCGGTATCAAATAGAGCGGTGCTGTTATCGGCACTAACACCACGCCGATATGCCATTCTTGCCACACAAGCACAATCAAAAGCGCAAGCCCGATGCCTTTTGCCCAAAGCGGTAATGCCTGAATACTCAAAAGACTTAACGCGACTAGCGGCCAACGATAAGTGCGTAGATATGCAGATAGTTGTTGTGTCATCATCACCACGCGGCTTCTATCATTTGGAGCCAATCCGCCCGCGTAGGACGCACTGGTGACAAGCCAATCAGCCGATCTTCGCCTTCAATTAACTGCACCAGTCTGTCGTGTGTAACGGCGTGTGACGCGAGTAATTCGTGCAATCGCGGCGCTTCACACTCCTGCATAAACTGCTGAATCGCCTGTGGCACCGCTGATACCGGACATGCAAACACCTGCGCCACGGGTTGCAGGCGCTGAGGATGATCACGTCCAATCATGTGCATAATTTGTGGCATCATCACCATGCATGCACTTCCATGGGGCAGATGAAACGCCCCCCCTAGTGCATGCCCGACTGCATGCCCTAAATGCACACGACCACTCAAAAACGCCATACCAGCCATTGTGGCAGCTTGACTCATAGCCGCTCGATGCACGGGATGATGACCATGCCGTACCAAGGCAGGTAACGCTGTGCGCACCAGCGGAATGGCTTGGATTGCCAGTGCATCGCTCAGTGGCGACGCAACCGTCGATGTCAAGGACTCAAGTGCATGTGCCAGTGCATCCATGCCAGTTGCCATCGTGAGGCTTTTGGGCATGGTCGCACTCAACAACGGATCAACAAGTGCCACATCTGGCGCAATAGATACATGTCGCACTAACAACTTACGCTGTGTCTCCGGTTCGGTCACAATTGCCACAAATGTGACCTCTGATCCCGTACCAGCGGTAGTCGGTACGGTAATGAGTGGGAGCATGCCTCGTGGAGTTTGCCCACCACCAAAATAAAATGGTGCGATAGTGTCGCACTGATGAAAGCACAAGACGCCCACAGCTTTGGCGGTATCCATGGCGCTCCCACCACCAATCGCCACAATTCCATCGACACCCGCATGACGGGCTGTATGTGCAATCATTTCAATGGTACGTGCAGTCGGATCAGGTTCAACATCGGTTGATAAGCGCACGTGTTCGGCGACGACATCGAGTTGTGTACGAAACTCCTCACCAGCGGCTGTGGATGCCACAAACGGATCCATCAACAGCAACACCCTTCGCATGCCAAGCGACTGAACTTCTTTGGCAAGGTGCTGTGACACCCCTTCACCAAAAACCACACGTGTTGGGCTTAATTGTGCTTGAAAACTCACGCC
>VGPG01000143.1 GCA_016875555.1 Chloroflexota bacterium
CAAGCGCACCAACAAAGACGGTAGCGCATTGGCAATCGCGGTCACCTACCCAGCTGACCAGAGCCCCAACGGCGAGCACGTCCAGAAGAACGAGCGCTTGGTGAAGAACTGGCAAGCCATCGGTATCGATGCCACCTTGACTCCAGTTCCAGCCGAGGGTTACGACGAAGCATGGCGCGCTGGCGACATCATGATGAAGACGGCTTGGGAAGTCGGTGACGGCCCCAACCACCTCGTCTATCCTCAGTGGGTTGTGCCAATCGAAGGCGACCGCTGGTCATCACTCCACGGTGTCGGTTACGCAACCATTGGTACCGCTACCGAGAAGGAAGAGCTCGACAAGGATCCATACGAGCGTACACCACGCCGTATCATGCCTGGCGATGCAGACTTCGATCCAGTCATCGGCAAGATGTACGAGATCTATGACAAGACCAAGGTTGAGCCAGATGTCATGAAGCGCCATGCAATGGTGTGGGACTTGATGAAGATCCACGTGGAGAGCGGTCCGTTCTTCTCGGGTACCATCACGAACCAGCCACGCATTATCTTGGCTCATGACGAGCTCAAGAACGTGCCAACCCGTGATGACTTGCTCAAAGAAGGTCTCGGTGGTTTCGTGAACCCATGGATTATTCCTTCACCAGCCGTCTACGATCCAGAGACCTGGTTCTGGGACAATCCAGAGGCTCACTCCTAGTTTGTTCAACTGTGGCTTATGCCACATCCAGCATGGGTGGTTTATCCACCCATGCTGACCATTTTCTCATTTCCCCCAACTCTCCAAATGAATTTAGGGCGTAGCTGCCCATAGCCCAGAGTGGGAGTAACGCATGCTGAACTATATTGCACGGCGTTTAATTAACATGGTGGTGTTGCTCGTCGTTGTATCCTTTGTGGGATTTTTTATCATTCAATTGCCACCTGGGTCAATCCTTGACGTTCAGTTACAGCGCTTCCGTCAGATGAGCGGTGATATTTCGCGTGAGCAAGTACGCGCACTCGAAGAACGCTACGGAGTGAACGACCCCTTTATGACCAAGTATTGGAAGTGGATTTCACGATCCGTGCAAGGTGACTTTGGTACATCGTTTGAGACAGATCAGTCAGTTGGTGACCGCATTTGGGGCCGATTAGGCTTCTCTGTGAGTCTTTCGACTTTTGCCCTGCTCTTTACGTGGCTGGTATCCATACCGATTGGCGTCTATTCAGCCACTCATCGATATACAGTTCCAGACTATATCATCACATTCATTCAATTTGTGGGTCTTGCAATACCGGGCTTTTTGCTAGCATTGGTATTACTCATCATTGCAACGCGTCTTTTCAATCACCAAGTAGGCAGATTATTTTCGCCAGAATTCATTGATGCGCCGTGGAGTTTTGCACGCGTCGTAGATATGGCCAAGCATGTGTGGATTGCCGTTCTCGTGCTTGCGATGGGTGCTACTGCCGGTCTCACACGCATTATGCGTGCAAATCTGCTCGACGTACTCAATATGCAGTATGTCCAAACTGCACGTGCCAAAGGACTCGATGAAGTCGTCGTAATTTGGAAGCACGCAGTGCGCAATGCCATCCAACCACTTGTCATGGCACTCGGTACCCTCCTACCGGCATTGATTGTGGGCGAGACCCTTGTCGCTCAAGTCTTGAGCTTACCGACGATTGGCCCTATGTACTTGTCTGCACTGCGCAGTCAAGATATGTATCTGGCTGGGACAATTTTGGTCATCCTATCTGCGTTGCTGCTTATCGGCAACCTCATAGGAGATTTGCTTTTGGCATGGGTTGATCCTCGTGTTCGCTTAGATTAGTGAAGGGGTGCATTGATGGCTACTGATGCTACTCAATTGCCTACTAGCAAGGCAGCTGCTACCGAGGATGTAGGGCAGATACCACAGTGGCAACTGATGGTACGCCGATTCCGACGCAGTAAATTGTCGGTTAGTGGCTTGTATGTGTTGATTGTGCTGTACGTGTTTATGATTTTCTCGGATTTTTTGGCACCGTACGACCACAATCGGCTTGACTCAAACTACGCTTGGGCTCCTCCGTCCGTCATTGGATTCGAAAATGGTCAACTGGTGACGTACAAACTCAAACAAACGCTTGACCAGGTACGGTTTGAGTGGTTCTATGAGCCAGATCTGAGTGCTCCGTTGCCAATCCAATTCTTTGTGCAGGGCTATGAATACCGATTTCTTGGTATCATTCCTAGCCGACTCCATTTGTTTGGCGTCGAAGAGGGCTACCAAATCAACATCATTGGAGCCGACAAAGACGGCAAAGACGTATTCTCGCGCCTGATGAAGGGCAGTCAAGTCTCACTGACGCTCGGATTCATCGGTGTGATTGTTTCAGTTATCATCGGCTCGATTGTAGGTACTGCGTCCGGTTACTTTGCCGGCGCTGTGGATAATTTCATCCAGCGCCTGATCGAACTATTACGTAGCTTCCCTGACGTGCCCCTCTTTTTGGCGCTGGCAGCCGCCTTGCCGATGGGTGTCCCCGTTGAAGTGCGCTTCTTTTTGATTACACTGATTATCGCGCTGATTGGTTGGACCGGTCTGGCCCGCGAAGTGCGTGGCAAGGTGATGTCGTATCGTGCCAGTGATTACACGGCTGCTGCCGTGGCTGCAGGCGCGTCACATTGGCACATCATCACACGTCACCTCATTCCAAACTCGTTGAGCCATATCATTGTGGTTGGCACACTTGCCATTCCTGGTGCCATCGGCTCAGAGACCGCGCTCAGCTATTTGGGACTCGGAATTCTGCCACCAGCCGTATCGTGGGGTGTGATGCTCCGCGATGCACAAACCATTGAAGCCATTACATCCTATCCATGGATGCTCATTCCCGTTGGTGTGTTGATTATCACCGTGTTGAGCTTCTACTTATTGGGTGATGGTGTTCGCGATGCCGTCGATCCGTACGCCTAGGAGGTAATGCATGACTGTTCATCCATCAGCAGCTTCAATTGCCAGCACCGATGACGTGATTTGTGTAGAAGATTTGAAAGTCAGCTTTTATACTGACTTGGGAATCGTGCGCGCACTGAATGGTGTAAGCTTCAATATCCCGCGTGGGAAAGTGCTCGGTGTCGTCGGTGAATCAGGATGTGGCAAGAGCATAACAGGTTTGTCAATTATGCAACTTGTCCATGGTGCTGGACGTACCGAGGGTGGACGTATTCTGTTCCGCGAATTTGCTGATCGCGATCCTGTGGATATTCTTACCTTTGGCAAGAATAGTTCTGAGATGCGTGCAATCCGTGGCAACAATATCTCGATGATCTTTCAAGAGCCGATGTCATCACTCAATCCGTGTTATAGCGTGGGTAACCAAATCGAAGAAGCGATTTTGTTACATCAAACGGATGACAAGTTAGAAGCTGCACGTCGTGCAATCGAGATTCTCACCAAGGTGGGTATGCCAAACCCCGATCGTATCGCCAAGTCATATCCGCATGAGCTCTCAGGTGGAATGCGCCAGCGTGCCATGATTGCCATGGCGTTGTCGTGTAACCCGACACTGTTGATTGCAGACGAGCCTACCACCGCACTTGACGTAACAACTGAGGCGAACATTCTCGATTTGATGCGTGGTCTTCAATCCGAAATCGGTACTTCCATCATGTTCATCACGCATAATATGGGTGTGGTTGCCCAGATGTGTGACGAAGTTGCAGTGATGTACTTGGGTCGAGTTGTTGAACGTGCGACAGTCGATGATATCTTCTATGATCCGAAGCACCCATATACGATTGCGCTTCTCCAGTCGATTCCGCGCCTTGGCCGTTCCAAAGGTCGCTTGGCCTCGATTGAAGGGACTGTGCCTGATCCGTATTCACGTGTCGAAGGATGTGCATTCCATCTGCGCTGTCCAGCAAAGATTGATGGTGTTTGTGACGTGACCGTTCCCGAAGAGATTGTCGTAGACGCAGCCAAGGGTCATACCGTCCGCTGCCACCTGTATTCGTGAGGCGCTCATGACGACCGATGACATGTTGCTTGAGGTGCGTGGCCTCAAAAAGCACTTCCCCATTCGATCAGGCTTATTGCGCCGGGTGACCGGTACGGTAAAGGCTGTGGACGGGATCAACTTTCACATCAAAAAAGGTGAAACGCTCGGACTCGTCGGTGAATCGGGATGTGGTAAGAGCACGGCTGGGCGTGCGTTGCTCCGTCTTCATGAACCAACTGCCGGAGAGGTCATCTTCAATGATCCCGAGTTGGGCAAGGTTGACGTAACAAAAGCAGATCGTGATCTTCTGCTGAAGTTACGCCCCAACATGCAGATTATTTTCCAAGACCCATTTACGTCGCTCAATCCGCGTCTCACCGTCGGTCAAATTGTCGGTGAACCACTCGAAATTCAAAAACGTGCGTCTGGGACAGAGTTAAAGGATCGTGTGGCGGAACTTCTCAAAGAAGTCGGCATTCGTCCCGAAAATATGTCACGCTACCCGCACGCCTTTTCTGGTGGTCAACGACAACGTATCGGTATTGCTCGTGCCTTGGCACTCAACCCGAAGTTGATTGTCTGTGACGAGCCGGTGTCGGCCTTGGACGTGTCGATTCAAGCGCAGGTGCTCAACTTGCTCGATGAACTTCAAGAGAAGTACGGTCTCTCGTATCTCTTTGTCGGCCATGATTTGAGTGTCATCGAACATATCTCGGACCGTGTTGCAGTTATGTATGTCGGCTACATCGTCGAAATGGCACGTACCGACAAACTCTACTTCTCGCCGAAACATCCGTACACCGAAGCCCTCTTGAATGCCATTCCAAAAGCGGACCCACGTCTACGGCATCGCCCGGAACGGTTGCAGGGAGATGTGCCTAGTCCGGCTAATCCACCGAGCGGTTGTTACTTCCATCCGCGTTGTAAATACGCCAAGGACATCTGCAAAGCAGAACGTCCGCCACTTGTTGACATTGGTGATGAGCATTTTGTGGCGTGTCATTTCGCCCAAGAACTCTCATTGACTGGCGTACAGCCGTTGAATGAGATTAAGCTCGAAATTCCAGCGCATAAGAAGTCGACCAAAGCGTAACAGACACAACACCCCCCATCTCGGTTGTCCAACCGAGATGGGGGGTGTTGTTTTGCTCAAAGTACCCCGATTGCAGACTGGATGCGGTTAAGCGTGGTGGACTTGCCCAACGCAATGAGCATCTCAAACAACGGCGGTGCAACGGTACGAGCACTTACAGCGACGCGTACCGCACCAAAGAGCTGACCGGGTTTCAAGTCAAGCTTCTCACATAATGCACGCAAACTGCTTTCAAGGGCTTCGGCGCTCTGCCACTCCTGTACAGCGCTAAGCGAAGCATGAATCTCAACCAACGCAGCTTTGGTGCTCGCCGCATCCATCTTCTTTGGGATGAGTAATTCTGCGCTCGGTGGAGCAATATCCACAAAGAAAAAATCGAGTAACTCAGGCGCTTCGCCAAGCTCTTTCAGACGTTCATGAATTAATGGCGTCAATTCCAAAATGCGTTGACGATGTGACGGATTAATCGGCGTTGGAACGAGATTGGCACGTTGCAAAAAGGGAGTTATTGCATCAGCAGTGGCTTCGGTACTCAATGCACGAATATAAATCCCATTCATGTCGAGCAACTTGGCTGGGTTCCAGCGTGCTGGCGATGACTGCACGCGATCAATTGTGAATCGCTCTACCACTTCTGCACGCGTCATGATTTCGGTGTGGTCGTCGTAACTCCAGCCTTGCAACGTCAAATAGTTGAACATTGCATCGGCCAAATAGCCGCGCTCCCAGAAGCGGTTGGCCGATACATCATCCTTGCGCTTCGACAATTTGCCATGTCCATCTTGGCGCAGAATAGGCGGGAGGTGGGCAAATGTAGGTGCGTGCCATCCGAGGTATTGGTAGAGCAAGACGTGATATGGCGTTGAGGCTACCCACTCATCGCTGCGAAGAACATGCGTGATCTTCATCAAATGATCATCAACGAGATGGGCCATGTGATAGACGGGCATGCCAGTCTTTTTGATGAGTACGATATCGTACAACTCGCTGTTGTTGATGCGAATGCCGTCATCACCACCGCGTACAAGGTCATTGAAATGGGTGCTGCCCTCTGCAGGAACTTTGAGACGTATGGTGTATGCCTTGCCGGTGGCTGCGACTTCTTGCTGTTTTGCAAGCGGCCAATCGCGCTCTGGCCCGCGGAAGCGAAATGCTTTGATGCCTCTTGCTTCCGCTTCGGCTTTCATTTGTACCAATTCTTCTTCGGTGGTAAATGACATGTATGCCAAGCCAGCCTCGAGTAATTGTTGAGCAAAAGGCATGTACACGCCTTGCTCGCTTCGCACTGATTGAACATATGGACCATATGGTCCACCAATGTCCGGGCCTTCGTCCCAGTCAATGCCAACCCACCGCATCGATGTCATCAAGTCGTCAGCAGCCCCAGGTATGAAGCGCTTTTCGTCTGTGTCCTCGATGCGTAACAAGAATTGACCACCATAATGACGCGCAAACAACCAATTAAACAGCGCAGTGCGTACTCCGCCAATATGCAAAAAGCCGGTTGGGCTCGGTGCAAATCGTACGCGTACAGGTGACGAAATTTCAATCATTGTTGATCTCAGTGTCTATTCGATTACTGCATAGAATTATACCGTATTCGTGCGTTCCGTGTCCTTTTACTTCACCGTCCAAAACGAACTGTCGTGTCATCGTAGGACGGTACGCTTCAGGTATAATGAGTGTATCCGATGACACCAATTGAAAAGAGGCACATTGATGATAGCACCAGGGATGTTGGCTGATGCGTTGCGTAATCGTCCATGCTATAACACGTTTCTCACCATACAGGATGCGCAAGCCGTCGCTCTGTTGGCGCAAACTGGGCTTGATTTTTTGATCATCGACCATGAACACATCACGATGGCCCCTGATATGATTGCCAATCTAGTCGTTACCGCCCGTGCCTTTGGAATCTCAACCATCGTTCGCGTGCGTGAATTGTCACGCGGTGCCATCCAACATGCACTCGAGACTGGTACTGATGGCATCATGGTGCCCATGATAGA
>VGPG01000144.1 GCA_016875555.1 Chloroflexota bacterium
AGTCAAGGTGGCATCGATACCGATGGCTTGCCAGTTCTTCACCAAGCGCTCGTTCTTCTGGACGTGCTCGCCGTTGGGGCTCTGGTCAGCTGGGTAGGTGACCGCGATTGCCAATGCGCTACCGTCCTTGTTGGTGCGCTTGCCGTCGGCACCCTTCTTGTAACCGGCCTCGTCAAGGATGGCCTCAGCCTGGGCTGGGTCATACTTGATGTAGCTGTCGCGCCACTCGGCGTAGCGGGCCTTGGCCTCGTCGCTGAAGTTGTACTCAATGGCCTTGGGGCTCATGGTACCGTTCGACAACTCACCGAGACCGAAGTAGACGGCCTTCTGGACGTCAGCGCGGTCGTAGGCGTGTGACAATGCCTGGCGGAACTTTGGATCGCGGAACACAGCACGGTAGGCTGGATCCTTGAAGTCGTAGTTGAAGAAGTACATTGAACCGGTACCCGAACCCGAGTCCCAGAAGCGTACGTTCAACTTGCTCTTGGCAGCACCATCTTGGAAATCCTTGATGTCGGCCAAGGTCTGTGAATGGAAGTGAGCATGGTCAACCTGCCCGTTAAGGAAGGCCAACTTCTCAGTTTCCTTATCCTGGACGAATGAAATCTCGATGGCGTCGACGTATGGGAGCTGTTGGCCCTCTGCATCAACACACCAGTAGTATGGGTTGCGCTCCCAAACGGTGCGAACGCCATCCTCGAAGACTGACAACTTCCAACCTGACATGCGTGGCAAGTCTGAGTTGTTGTAGTTGGCCTTGATCTGGTGCTCTTCCCAGTCCTTGGCGTTGCCCAACACTGGATTGAACTGCTCCATGTAGTGCTTTGGCAACATCCAGCGAGGACCGATGCCCAAGTTGACCCACATGGCGATGCGGTCAGCAGTCAACGGTGCTGGAGCGTCAAAGACCATCTCCATGGTGTAGTCATCAACTTGGTTGATGGTCACCAACGTACCCTTACCCGAACGAGCCTCGTCCGGTGGGCCGTCGATTGGCTTCAAACCCTCTGGGAAAGAGGCTTCTTTGCCGTTACCACCGACCATCGTCTCCCACCAGTACATGATGTCGCCGACGGTCCATGGTTGGCCATCTGACCACTTCAAACCCTCGCGGAACTTGAAGGTCCACTTGCTGGCATCAGCATTGGTCTCCCAGCTCTCTGCCAAGCCAGGTCCGATCTTCAAACCGTCGTTCAAGTAACGAAGGATTGAGTGACCGTACATTGACTCGTGCTGGAAGCCGAAGATACCCCAAGTGTTGGCGTATGCCTTACGCATCTTACCGCCGTACTTACCCGTGGTCAACCAGACGTGGGGTGGCGTGTAAGGACTCTTTGGCAAGCGCTCGTCAACATTTGGAAGTGAACCGTCAGCAACTGCAGCATCGAGTGATGGCGACTGCTTGAACGTCGTCGTCACAACTGGGATGGCGGTTGCAGCAGGTGGGGTTGTTGGCTGAATCTTTACCTCTTCAGCCGGAGCAGTGGTTGGCTCAACGGCAGGCTCGGCAGTACCGGTGTTGCCACCACAGGCAACAATGGCGGCACCAGCAGCGCCCATCGCTGAGAGCCGCAAGAATTTGCGGCGATGCAGCTTTGCACTCACGGGTTTTCCTCCTTGCGTACAAAATAGGCGTAAATCATACATACCTTTTTGTACATCGCGAAACTTGTTGTAATCGCCTGAAGCCGACGTCTCTGTGGATAGAGATGCTCAAGGGAACCTTGATTTGTACAGCTCCGGTGCAATTGTAGTACGCTGACGTACATTTGTCAAATCTGCGTGGTTTTTTTGTAATAAAAATGATGGTTTACTTAATTATTACGGTATATATCTCATTTGATGAGTTTACAATTCACCATCATGTATCATCGTCGTTCTCAGCAATTTATCATATGATACTGAGTCTGCGAATTATCGCATATACACGCTCAAAGAACGACGATGATGGTGAGATATCTGGTATTGGTTCACTGATTATTTTCAAATCACGAAATGTCATTCGACATGCGTATGGTGCATCCGCACACACCAAAAACCCTTTTATTTGATGCTCTGTCACCAAGGCGACGGTGACCACTGCCTGATACGGCATCGCCTCTTTGCCATACGCATAAAACGGTAATGCGTTTGGCCACAACTGTGTCACGGTGACCGAACGCACCGGTACATTATGTTCATGAAGCACAAGGGTAATGGCATCGGCATGACTGCGTGGTACAGGAGTAATCCCCAACACCATCCAGATTATCACTCCAATCCCAGCAATGAGGGCAAGCGTACGAACCATAATCGTACCTCCTCAAACCATGGTTGTTCACGTACTAAATCTGGTAAAGGCTCTTGGAATATTTTCGCCATGGGCAAGTAATACACACAATCACGTCGGCCAATTTTGCAGTCCAACCGCCCCCAATGCTCGCTCCCCGTAACCATGATGACCCGTATGTTCGACCCAAATGACAATGTGTTCACGGTATCAGGCCACATGTGTAGCAGTTCTACGCGGTCTACTGCATACCCACGCCGCGTTAGATCACCACGTATTGCATCGGGAAATGAGGTGTAACGAGGTGGTTGGAGTAACACCCATACCACCCCGAACACCATAAACGCACATACCACTCCAATGACAATGAAAGATTTGTTCATTGCAGTGCCTGTACGAGCACCTCATCTCGAGGGTGATCAGCGACCGTCCGACTATAGTAGGCTAAGACAATCTTACCATCGGCACGAATGACAAACGTACCAGGCATCTGCAGAACATCCCCGACAGGTTTACCACCACCATACCCATCAGCGTATGCCCGCACACCTGCAGCTACCACTGAAGGAGCAAGGAACGCACCAAGCGACCCAGCGCCTAACGCAAATGCACGATACGCATGCTGATCACTATCAACCATACACTCAATGTTCGGCGCAAATGTCGTGCAAATTTCGCGTGCATCAGCAGGCACGCCCATACCAACAGCAATGATACGCACCGGACGATGGAGCGTGGTTTGGAGTTTGGCTAAACTAGCCAATGTCTTGCGACAGAATGGTCAGCCAAAGTGCCGCAGGAACGACAATATCACTCCGTGTGGCTGCCACAGCTCTGCCAATTGTACTGATGCATCGTGCATCGTTGTCAATTGTACATTGGGAGCATTATCACCTATCGAAACGCGCATTTTACACCCTCCAAATACAAGCTATAGAGTTATATCAAATGGGTTTATTTCATTGTACCTGAATTTCATGCGCAAAGGTGATTCGAATGACGCAAACAGAACGTGATACAATTATTTGGAGGGACTGGCTTTGTACACACGAATGGAGAGATGCATGAGTGATAATCGACGCAGCCGTGCAATCACAGAAGGGGTTCAACGGACGCCCAATCGTGCAATGTTACGCGCTGTAGGCTTCGGTGATGAAGATTTCACGAAACCAATCATTGGTATTGCAAACGCATATAGTAATCTGACACCATGTAACGACGGTCTTGATGTGCTCTCCAAGCGCGTCGCCGATGCCATTAAATTCGCCGGCGGGATGCCACAACTCTACGGCACCATCACGATTGCAGATGGCATCTCGATGGGTACTGAGGGCATGAAGTACTCACTTGTGTCTCGTGAAGTAATTGCCGACTCAATTGAAACCGTCACAAATGGTCAATCGATGGATGGCGTGGTAACCGTTGGTGGCTGTGACAAGAACATGCCTGGCGCAATGATCGCCATGGCCCGCCTTAACGTCCCTTCTCTGTTTGTCTATGGCGGAACTATTCAGCCTGGGCATCTTGATGGAGAAGATTTGACCATCGTCAGCGCATTCGAAGCGGTCGGCCAATACAGTGCCGGCAAAATCGACGCAGCGCGATTGCTTGAAGTAGAACGTAATGCATGTCCAGGACCTGGCTCATGTGGTGGCATGTACACCGCAAATACCATGTCTTCTGTCATCGAAGCAATTGGCATGAGTCTCATGGGTTCGTCAACGATGGCGGCAGTTGACGCTGAAAAAGTTGAAAATGCGTACCAATCTGGACTTGCTGCTGTTCACGCCGTACGCAATCAAATTCTCCCTTCACAAATAATTACCCGAAAGGCGCTTGAGAACGCCATCACGTTAATTATGGCAACCGGCGGATCAACGAACGCCGTATTGCACTTGCTTGCGATTGCACATGCTGCCCACGTTGAATTATCAATCGATGACTTTGAGCGCATTCGTGGTCGTGTTCCGGTTATTTGCGATCTCAAACCATCCGGACGCTATGTGGCAACTGACCTACACAAGGTGGGTGGCACGCCACAAGTCCTCAAGATTCTCCTCAGTCAAGGACTGATTCATGGTGATGCGTTGACCATTACCGGCCAAACGCTTGCCGAGCAACTCAAAGATATTCCATCAACACCAGCCACCGACCAAAACGTGATTCGACAATGGCACGAGCCACTCTATGAGCAGGGTCATTTGGCGATTCTGCGTGGTAACTTGGCTGAAGAAGGGTGCGTAGCAAAAATATCTGGTGTCAAAAAGCCAGTAATTACTGGTCCTGCACGCGTCTTCGAATCCGAAGAAGAGTGTTTAGATGTGATTTTAAAAGGCGGGATTCAACCGGGTGACGTGATTGTAATCCGATACGAAGGCCCCAAAGGCGGTCCAGGCATGCGTGAAATGCTCTCGCCCACGTCAGCAATCATCGGCGCTGGATTGGGTGATTCAGTTGCATTAATCACCGATGGGAGGTTCTCAGGTGGCACGTATGGCATGTGTGTCGGTCATATTGCACCTGAGGCGGCAGTCGGCGGTACCATCGCGCTTGTACAAGAAGGCGATTCACTCACGATTGATGCATATCAACGATTGATTCAGCTCAATATCAGTGCGGCCGACTTAGCTGCACGCCGCGCTGCGTGGACGCCGCGCCCAGCACGGTATCGGCGTGGTGTATTGGCCAAGTTCGCCAAACTCGTGGCAAGTGCGAGTCTAGGAGCAGTCACTGACCTCGAAGATTAGTCTCCTTCAACGAACCGCATGCCGCATACGGCATGCGGTTCGTTGATAATTGAACAATTTCTCTAACGCATTCGTCATACCTCCGTGATGCCACGTTATGTGAGTAACCCATGAAGCCATACATAAATGCCACCGGACTGGTTCGCATCTTTCGCAGTGATGACATTGAAACATTTGCCCTGCAAGGGCTGGATCTCACGGTCACCCTCGGAGAGATGATTGCATTGGTTGGCCCATCTGGGGCAGGCAAATCAACATTTTTGAATTTGTTGGCGGGACTTGATCGTCCCGATGCTGGTGTGCTCACCGTGGGCGACCTCAATCTGGCAGATGCCAACGAACGCACGCGAGCGAGCTATCGACGAAATACGGTAGGTTTTTTGTGGCAACAAAGCACGCGCAATCTTGTACCAGGATTAACAGCCCACGAAAATGTGATGCTGCCAGCACTACTGGCCGGACACGACCATGCTGTCGTCAAGCAACGTGCCTATGAGCTTCTTGATGCCGTTGAGATGACTGCACAGCGTAATCGTGACCCTTTACGTATGTCAGGCGGACAACAACAACGCGTTGCCTTGGCAGCCGCCTTAGCGTGTCAACCTCAGCTTCTCCTCGCAGACGAACCGACAGGCGAAGTTGATTGGGCAACTGCTGAAAAAATCTTGTTGTTATTACAAACGTTACGTCAACAATACAAACTCACCATAGTAATGGTCACGCACGATCCGCGTGTGGCAGAGACTGCCGACCGTACCGTGGCTATTCGTGATGGTCGAACTAGTAGCGAAATTGGCACCGATGACATCGAAACGGTGGTCGTTGATAGCGCTGGGCGATTACAAATTCCCATCGAAATTCGACAACGCATCGGACTGGGACAACGCGCTACAGTAACCGTGGTGGATGGAGTCATTCAAATCACACCAAAGCGAGCCCAAGTCAACGATTACACGTTGAATAGATCAACAACGGAGCAGTCAACATGATTCATGTGCGCGATGTGACAAAAGAGTTTAACACCTCAGAAGGTACTGTTCGCGCACTTGATCAGGTGACCCTCGAGATACCACGTGGTAGCGTGGTTACGTTGATGGGACCAAGTGGGAGTGGCAAAACCACGTTACTGAACATGATTAGTGGACTAGACAAACCGACCAGCGGCACGATTTCAGTCGACAAACGGGTAATTAACACATTAACGGTCGACGAATTGAACGCATTTCGTCGCAAGATTGGCTTCGTCTTTCAACGATTTGCGCTCATTCCCACGGCATCCGCCTACGAAAACATGGAATACGCACTGCGCATAAGCGATATACCGCGCCAAGAATGGGATGCACGCATTATGCAGACATTGGCGCAACTCGATATGCGTGAACATGCACACCATCGTCCAGGTGAACTCTCAGGCGGTCAACAACAACGTGTGGCGGTGGCACGTGCGTTGGCAATATCGCCACAAATCATCATTGCAGACGAACCGACAGCGAATCTTGATGCGCAACGTGGTGCAGCTGTGCTTGGTCTACTGCGTGAGCTCGGCAGCCAACACATCACCGTGGTTATTTCGACGCATGACCCAGTGGCAACCAAATATGCGACACATATTTGCAAGATGCGTGGGGGGCACATAGAATCGTTTGGCCCTATAAACGACGGAGCACTGTGAGTGCGGCCGATAGACGTAACAAAATTGAAAACGTAAACAGAATCGAATAGTGATTAAACGTTAACCCAATAAAGTCAAACTCAATGCCTTTGAGTAGTTCAGCAATGACGCCACCCAACAAACCCGAAAGCACGACACCAATACCAGTTAACGCGCCATACGCAGCGAGATATGCACCTCTACCTTCAGCAGGTGCACGTGCCATCGACATATTCGCGAATCCCTGATTGATGCCAGGCCAGAAGAGGCCAGCACACAACGAAGTTCCCATGAGTGGCCACAACCACCCGGGTTCTGACAAAAGCCAACCGATGGGCAACGGCACGACGCATAATGCACTGATAATTAATACAAT